>NZ_JBFUKO010000309.1:0-6480 GCF_056400805.1 Aminobacter sp. P4_H6_2 | reverse complement strand
ACCCCATTTGAGCGTGAGCTACTTCCACATCGACCGCATCTTACCCTTGATGTCGACGGTTGTACGCGGCCGTGCTGCCTTGTCTTGACGAAACGACTGGCTTGTCCATGACGTGGCCTTGAAGTGCTCCAGAAGATGCGCCGGGATGAAACGCGTGCGCGAAGCGTAGACATGTCTGTCGCCACGCGCGACCTGGCCGGAGGTGAAGAACCGTTGCGGCGTGATGAGGTGGAGGGAGTCCTTGGCCCTCGTCATCGCGACATAGAGCAGTCGGCGTTCTTCCTCCAGTTCTTTGCGCTCGCCTGCGCTCAGGTCGATCGGGATGCAACCGTCTACCGCATTGAGGACGAACACCTTGGTCCACTCCTGGCCCTTGGCCGAATGGATGGTCGACAAGATCAGATAGTCCTCGTCGAGGTGAGGGGGGCCGGCTTCGTCGCTCGTTGCCGAGGGCGGATCCAGTGTCAGGTCGGTGAGGAAACGCTCGCGGGTCGGATAACCCGAAGCGATCTGTTCGAGCTGGAGAAGATCAGCCCGCCGCGTCGTTGCGTCCTCGTGTTTGCGGTCGAGATGCGGCTCGTACCAGTGCCGCGCCCGCTCCATCTCGGCGGGCCACCCGGGGCCGCGCCTTAGCTCGGAGAAGAGGTCGACAAAGTCGGGCCAATCACCTGCCGCCCGGGCCGGTGGGACGAACCTCGCCAGTCCCATCTCCAGGTCGAGCGACTGTTCCATACTGTCGATGGCATTCGAGGCCAACGAGGGGCCGATGCCCGGCATCAGCTGCATCACTCGGAAGCCGGCGATCCGATCGCGTGGGTTCTGGGCGAAGCGCAGCACCGCCAGCACGTCCTTGATGTGGGCTGCATCCAGGAATTTCAGGCCGCCGAACTTCACGAAGGGGATGTTGCGGCGGGTGAGTTCGACCTCAAGTGGCCCCGAATGATGCGCGGCCCGGAAGAGGACGGCCTGCTCCTTCAATAGCGTACCCGCTTCGCGCTCCTTCAAGACTTCGTCGCAGACATAGCTCGCCTGTTCTGCCTCGTCGGGCACGGTCACGATGAACGGCTTTTCCTGTGAGGTTCGTTCGGTCCAGAGGTTCTTGGTGAAGCGCTCGAAGGCCTCGCCGATGACGGCATTGGCGGCGTTCAGGATGGCATCTGTCGAACGATAGTTGCGGTCGAGCGTCACCACATCCGCGGCTTCGGGAAACAGGGCAGGGAAGTCAAGGATGTTGCGGACTTCGGCGGCGCGGAACGAATAGATCGACTGGGCGTCGTCGCCCACCACCGTCAGGCCGTGGCCGTCGGGCTTGATTGCCGTCAGAATCGCAGCCTGCAGCCTGTTCGTGTCCTGGTATTCGTCGACAAGGATGTGGTCGAAACGCGAGGCGAGGTGTGCTGCGATCTCCGGCTCCGCAGCCATCTGCGACCAGTAGAGCAGCAGATCATCGTAATCGAGGATGTTCTGGACCTGCTTGGCTTCGACATAGGCACCGAACAGGCGCTTCAGCTCGTCGCTCCAGCCGATGCACCACGGGTAGTAGCTGCCCAGCACGGCCTCGACCGTGTCCTGGGAATTGACGACCCGGGAATAGATCGCCAGGCAGGTTGCCTTGGTGGGAAATCGGCTCCCCGTCTCGGAGTAGCCGAGCTCGTGGCGAACCAAGTTCATCAGATCGGCCGAGTCTTCCCGATCATGAATCGTGAATGTGGGTTCGAGCCCGATCTCCTGAGCATAATCCCTGAGCAGCCTGGCGCCAACGGAATGGAATGTACCAGCCCAGGTCAGCCCCTCCATGAGGCTCGCAGCGCGCTCCTTCAATACGTCGGCAGCAATGCGTTCGACGCGTTTGGTCATCTCGGCCGCCGCGCGGCGCGAGAACGTCATCAGGAGAATGCGGCGCGGATCGGCTCCACGCACGATCAGGTGGGCAACTCGGTGGGCAAGCGTATTGGTTTTTCCCGAGCCGGCGCCGGCGATGATGAGCAAGGGGCGGGACACCGCCCCTTCGCCATGCAGGACCGCGGCACGCTGTCCGTCGTTCAGCTTGGACAGGTAACAGAGTTCTTCTAGCGAATCACGGATGGCGATGTTCATCGTCGGCAAGTTAGCGCGATGTGAAATGACTTCTCAAGACTTATGTTCCTATTTCGTTCCGATGCCGATGCTGTCAGAATTTCCTGCCAAAAGATGATTGTTTCGCGAAAAGTGCGGGATGCGCGCACCCAAGAACACAACATTGGCCTTCAGGAACATATTTTTGGGGGTCCGCGCAAGCCTCACGCGTCGCTATTTCTCACTCAATATTTTATTTAAATATTTGATTTAATTAGGCAATATTCTTGAGGCGCATTGCGGGCTCGCCAGAACTTCATACAAAGTTGGCTCAGACTCCTGTTCTATCCGAGCGCCGGAGCGATCCAGACAAAAGAAAACCCCGGGCCGTGGGCCAGGGGCGAAAATGAAAGAGCGGTGCTTGGAGCGTTGGCTACCTAAGATCTGGCCTCGGATAGAGAGCCAGCCCAATTTGGGTTGGGTCGGCTAGCTACGCAGCGCCGGAAGATCGAAGAGGCAGACCGGAAACTCGATCTGTTCGACAAGCTGCGAAGGGTTGCTCGAGCTACATTCCAGAACAACAACCTCGGCTTCAGCGAGTGGGCCAGCGTCTTCGGCGACGCCAAGATGACCACCGCCTTGCTCGATCGGCTTACCCATCACTGCCTCATCCTCGAAACCGGAAACGACAGCTTCCGCTTCAAGAACAGCTCAGCCCATGAACCCAAAACTACAAGGGAGAAATGCAGGAACTGGACCACCACCACCGACCCGAAACATACGTAAGAGGCGAGTCAATTCTCGGCGCAAATGCCGGGTCACTTCTCAGTGCAAATCAACAGCCTGTGCTCCAGGCGCGGTCAGGGCCGCCAAATCCGGCCGCGATGCATCAAGTTGCCGTCGGCTCGATGATCAAAGCTGCGCGATAGGCCGGTTCTCCGTACCAAGCCATGCGATCGAACATGGCATCGCGGATCGGCAGGTCGACGACATCGGCGCTGTTTTCGAGCGCATCGACTTCGAACCATGGATCGTTGACGAGGAAATACTCTTCGCTGACCGCATGGGCAACAACCCAATGCGGGGCCGTCCGGCCATGCGTCTCCCTTTGATCGATCAAAACCACGGCGATCGAACCGCCAGCTATAGCGTCGCGCAGTTCGGCGATGGTGAAGGCACGCGGCTCGACCTTGATACCCGCGTCGAGCACGCGGCTCTTGAAGTCGGCCTGAACAAACTTCATCAGGTCGCGCTTGGCTTCGGTGTTGCCGCGATCGATGAGGATCGCCTCCGATGTGCTCATGAACACCTTCACCGCATGAGCGCGCGATGCTGCTGCAAGCGCCAGGCCGTACGGATCGCAGCCGCCAGGGCCGTCCATCGACACCACGGTCGTTGCCTCGCGCCACATCGCCAGTTCTAGAAGGCGATCCATGCCGGATGAAGGATCGAGGCCGRCAAAAGCCATCATCAGCGAGGCAGAGCCACAGGTGAAACCGGTTGTTTGGGTATAGATCGGCGTCCTCGAGCTTGCAGTTGGCCCATCGTTCCGCAGTCGACGCTCGGCATATGTCGCGCCTGGCCCTGCGGCGGCGATGCCGGCAAGCCCTCTCAAGCTTGTAGGGATATCGTCTTCCCCTGAAACCGCAGCGATGCGCCAGGTCAGGATATCGCTGTCGAGGGACAACTGCTCCAATGCCGATACCAATTCGCTGCCGACAGCACTGGGGTCAATGTCAGCGGCGTCGACCCAGAAATGGGAGATCCGCAGCATCGTTGCCGTGCGGCGCCGGCGCCCGATCAGCAGCCCCACGATGGTATCGCCCCGGTGCGCAATGAAAACGATGCGGCCACGCGCCGACTGGATTGCCGCAAGGTGCTCCGCCATGGCAGCCGGCAGCGCTTGCGGTGCTTCGCGGCCATCGAGAAGTTGCGTGACGTTGATGGGCTCGGCCATGTCAGATCCTTGGAGTTGCGAGATGGGCCAGGCAATCGCCGCGCACAACCAGCGAGGGGTGCCGCTGGCACACGACRATGCCGGAAATGTCGAAATGCTGAGGTGTCGCGGAGCGCGCCGGATCGTCCACCGCATGGATCATGCCGCAGAGGGCGCCGGGCGCGATGCGGTCTCCGAGATCGGTCATGGGTTCGAACACGCCGTCCTCGGTCGCATAGACATAGTAGTCGCGCCCAAGCACCTCGAACTCGATAGCTGGAGGCGCGGGTTCGGCAAATGTCTGCTCGACCATGCCGAAATGGGCGAGCAGGCGCTGGATGCCGTTTTCGATGAGTGCCAGGCCTCGCCGCGATACCGTCCCGCCGCCACCGAACTCACCGCCAAGCGAGATGATGCCCTGGCGGTTTGACTCCGAGGTCGAGAGCCGGGGGTCGGGACTATATCCCCAGACCTGCAGGTGCGGAGCGCCGAACGCACGCGCAGCCGCCAAAGCGCGGTTGTCGAGTTCGGGATCGCCGCTGCGGCGGGTTGAAACGAATGGAAGATAGTTCAGCGACGAACCGCCGGCGTGGAAATCCTGATAGAAATCGGCAAGAGGCAACAGCACGGAGCTGACATAGTCGGCGATCGCCGCTGTCGGTCCACCCAGGGGATCGCCCGGGTAGGCACGGTTGAGATTGCCGCCGTCGAGTGGGGAGACACGGCACCCGGCAAGTGCCGCAGGCGCATTGAGCATCGGCAGGACGATCAGCCGTCCGTTGATCGAGGCAGGATCGATGGTCCGCAGCAGCTTGGTCAGCGCGATCTGGCCTTCGTATTCGTCGCCATGGGTGCCAGCGGTGAGCAGCATCGTCGGGCCCTTGCCGCCTGCGACGACCCCGACCGGGATTGTGATCGTGCCATAGGCGGAGCGATGAACCGAATGTGGGAAATGCAGATTGCCGATCTGCTTGCCCGATCGTTCATAGTCCAGACGTGTCCAGATTTGCGTCGACATCTTCAGGTGCTGCTCACGCGGGAGTGGGAATTAGCGACTGCCTGACGATAGAGCGCCAGCAGCCGGGTTGTTTTCGGGGCGTGTTGCGCGGCGGACGTGTTTGCCTGGAAGGCAGGGATTTCCTGCCAGCGGTGGCAAGCCACCAGCCGCCCGTCACCGCCAGGCGAAAGATCAGGGATTTCCCGTCGGCAGCGCTCGATCGCAAACGGACACCTCGGATGGAAGCGACACCCCGAAGGTGGATCGAGCGGACTTGGCATATCGCCGGCCAGCGCAACGCTGGCCTGGCGGGCGCCCGGCCGCGGCACTGGTGCAGCGGCGAGAAGCGCTCTCGTGTAGGGATGCGATGGCTGGTCGAAGATCGCCGCCTTCGGCCCGATCTCGACGATATTGCCGAGATACATCACTGCAACGCGATGGCTGATGTGGCGCACGACGGACAGGCCGTGAGAGATGAACAGGTAGCTCAGGCCCAGGCGCTCCTGAAGGCTTTGCAGCAGGTTGACGATCTGTGCCTGAACCGAGACGTCGAGCGCGGAGACAGGCTCGTCGCAGACGATCAGCCTGGGTTCGACAGCCAGCGCGCGAGCGATGCCGATGCGCTGCCGCTGCCCGCCGGAGAATTCATGCGGATAGCGCCCGGCATGCCGCTTGGCCAAACCGACAAGGCCGAGCAGCTCGGCAACCCTGTCATGGGCGCTGCGGCGGTCGGCCAGCCCGTGCAACAGAGCAGGCTCGGCGATCAGCTCGCCGACGGTCATGCGCGGGTTGAGCGAGCCGTAAGGATCCTGGAAGATCAGCTGGATGCGCCGCCGCATGGCGCGCTGTTGGCTGGCGGACTGGCCGGAGAGATCCTCGCCTTCGAACAGGATGCGCCCCGCGCTCGGCGCGGTCAGCCCGACCAGCATGCGCCCGGCGGTGGATTTGCCGCAGCCGCTTTCGCCGACCAGAGACAGGGTCTCGCCGGGATCGATGCCGAAGCTGATGTCGTTGACAGCGCTCAGCGTCCGTTTTTGCCATGGCCAGGCGCCGGTGACGCTGAACTTCTTGCTCAGTCCATCGACCCGCAACAGCGGCGTGCCCGCGTTGTTGAGCGGCGTCATTGTTGTCCTCCTCGGGTCAAGGTTTCCAGCAGGGGCGTGCGCCAGCAAGCTGACAAATGGCCAGGCCTGACAGTTTCCAGTGGCGGCGCCTCGACGGCGCAGCGCGCGATGGCGAAGGGGCAGCGCGGCTGAAACCGGCAACCGGCAGGCAAAGCCAGCGGGTCGGGCATGCTGCCTTCGATCGGTGTCAGCGCTTCGCTGTCGCCATCGATCGAAGGCATCGAGCTGAGCAGACCGATCGTGTAGGGGTGCTCCGGCCCGTCAAAGAGATCGGCGACCGGCGCGATCTCGACAATACGGCCGGCATACATGACAGCGACGCGGTCGGCCATTTCAGCAACCACGCCGAGATCATGGGTGATCAGGAT
>NZ_JBFUKO010000308.1:0-6484 GCF_056400805.1 Aminobacter sp. P4_H6_2 | reverse complement strand
CCAGCGGCGCCAGCCATTGACGAATGCAGCGGCGCGCTTCGGCCGGCTGCGCAGGGCAGAATTGGGAACGTTCCCAATTTTGGGAACATGCAACGCCTGATCATGGTCGGTCATCGTCAGTTACCTCCCGTCCCCGACCGCGCGCCTGGGCTGGTTCGCCGACAGGTCGGCTAGCGACCCCCGCTCGATCAGCCGGCACGGCAGGAACACCCGGCCGTGCTCCGAACGGCCGGCAATTTCATCGAGCAGGCTATCGAGAGCGCGCACGCCCATCTCGCGGCCCGGCTTGGCGACGGTCGTCAGCCCAGGCCACGAGAATGCACCCGCCGGCACGCCGTCGAAGCCAAGGATCGAAACATCTTCGGGGCAGCGCAATCCGGCTTCCCGTATCGCCACCATGGCCCCCAGCGCCATCAGGTCGTTGGCTGCAAACACCGCGAAATGGTCAACCCGCTCACGCGCAAGCAGCCGCTTCATGGCTATGCGCCCGCCTTCGACCGTGTATTCCCCGTCTTCCATCGGCAGCGCCGCCGGGTCGATGTCACGCTCGACGCAATGCTCGTGGAAGGTGCGCAGGAAACGCGCCCGGGCGATACGCGACTTGGGGCCAAGGATCAGCGCCGGAGCGTGGTGCCCCTTAGAAACCAGGTGATCCATGCCCAGCCGCACGGCCTGAGCGATATCCGAGCCGACGCTCGAGATCGCGGGGAAGCGCTCGGCGCTCGAACCGATCAGGACGAAAGGCAGGCCGAAACGGTCGAGATCGTCGAAATTGTCGGCGACCGGATTGATGATCGCCCCATCGACGCGGGCCTGACGCAAGGCGCGCAAATGGCTGGCCTCGCGGCCGTGATCCCAGTCAGAGGAAAAGACTAAGAGCGACGCGCCGTTTTCGGCAGCGCGATCCTGGGCGCCACGCGCAACCTCGGCCCAGAACGGGTTGGTAATGTCTGGGATGACGAGACCGAGCAGTCCGGTACGTCCTGAACGCATGCCGACAGCAAGATCATTGCGCTCGTAGCCGACCGCCTTCGCAGCCTCAAGTACGCGTTCGCGCGCCTCATCAGTCACATTCGAGGCACCGGAAAGCGCACGGCCGGCGGTGCTCTTCGACACCCCCGCCCTCTCCGCGACGTCAATGATCGTCGGACGCCTCCGCTGCACCTGCACGCTCCTCCTCAGCGATTTTGTGGGAACGTTACCATGAGCCTAGCGGATCGGCAAGCGCGCCTTTTTGAAAGCCAAGTGTGGGCCGGCAAGAACTGGCGTCGGGTCGCGACGCCGACAGTCAGCCGCCCATCAGTGCTTCGACCAATCGCTCCCGCGTCAGCGGCAGGTCACGCATGCGCATGCCGAGCGCACGGGAGGCAGCGTTTCCGATCGCTGCTGCGACTGGCCCTTGCGCGGCCTCGCCAGCACCCAGCGGCGGGCGTGTCGGGTCGATGATGAAGCGCGTCTCGATCTCGGGGATTTCCGAAAACTTCAAGATGGGATAGCTGCTCCAGTCGAAAGCCGGCACGCGGTCGTTTTCGACCTTGACCTCTTCCTTCAAGGTCCAGCTCGCGGCCTGGATGGCGCCACCCTCGATCTGGCTTCGGGCCCCTTCCGGATTGATGAGCAATCCGGCATCTACGCAGAGCCAAAGCCGCTCCAGCCGAACCTCTTCATCCACTGCGACCTCGGCGACGGCAGCCAGCCAGGCGCCCTTGTTTTTGTAGCGTGCGGCAGCAATGCCGAGCGCGCGCCCTTCGCCCGCGGCATGGCTGCCGGGCCAACCGCACATCTCCGCCACGCCCGAAAGGACGGCGCGGCAGCGGTCATCGCTCAGATGGCGAAGCCTGAACTCCAGTGGGTCGACGCCGGCCAGGTCGGCCAGTTCGTCCATCGCGGATTCGATGGCGAAGACATTGAGGTGAGCACCAAGCGAACGCAGCGACGAGGTCCTGATGCGGCTTCGCGTGTCGAGTTGGACGGCGACTTCCTGACTTGGAAAATCGTAGACTGCCACAGAATTACGTGCCGCACCGCCACCCGCAGCATCTGGCAGGTCCTCGACCCTGCTCGGCAGGCGCGTGCTGTCCAGCGCTTCGGCCGACGTCAGGTTCACATGGCCGCCGAAACCCGGACGCTGGGCATGCGGCTCGCTCACCACCGACAGTTTCCACGTCGCCATCTGGCCCGTGGAATCGAGCTCGGCTTCCACGGTCGCCGACATGGCAGCCCCCAAGGGGCCGCGGGCAAGTTCGTCTTCCCGCGACCACAACGCCCGTACCGGCCGGCCAGTCAGCTCCATGGCAACGATCGCCGCGTCGAGCGCCGCATCGTCGGCGCCATTGTGGCCATAGCAGCCGGAACCATGGGCATGAACGACCCTGACTCGCGACAGGTCGAGCCCCAGGCATTTGGCGATCTGGCCGCGAAGCGGGAATATGCCCTGCGAATGGCTCCATACGGTCAGCCGGCCAGCCTCATAGTGCGCCAGCGCGCAGGACGGCCCGATCGACGCATGCGCGACATGCGCTCGCGAATAGCGCGCCGAAATATTCGTGGACCGGGCACCTGGAACAGCGGAACCGAGGACCGTGCGTTTCTCTTGGGATGCCGCAGCAGGCTGCCAAAGGCCGGGCACTTCCTCCCAGCGTGCGAAGTTTTCAGCCACAGCATGTGCTCGATGCACGGCAAGCTCGTCGGTTCCGACAAGGGCGAGGAAATCTTGCTTCCGCAGAACGGTCACGTTGGGATAACGGCGTTGCAGCCATGCCTCGTCGAACTGGGCCAAGCGAGCA
Source organism: Aminobacter sp. P4_H6_2 (assembly GCF_056400805.1). Taxonomy (NCBI): domain Bacteria; kingdom Pseudomonadati; phylum Pseudomonadota; class Alphaproteobacteria; order Hyphomicrobiales; family Phyllobacteriaceae; genus Aminobacter; species Aminobacter sp. P4_H6_2. The sequence goes on along the minus strand of NZ_JBFUKO010000308.1, from coordinate 3,698 downwards.
AGCCGGAAGGGTTGTCTCACGACCCGCACATGCAGCATGGCTGGCAACGACAGGTCCTGGATGAACCCGCCGCCGTTGCGTTTTTTTGCCATGTCGAAACGCGGTTGGCTTGCGCCGACTACGGAAAAGTCATTGACCGGCTTTACCGGAACATCACCGGTGACGTGCTGCTTCCAGTCGACTTCGGATGCGAGCGACCAGAAATCCAGGCCGGTCGGAGCCTCGTCGAGCAAGATCGCCCCATCCAGGCAAGACAGCGCGGCGACATCGGTTCCCAGTCGTGCCGCCGCCGCCTGGATCAAGACAGCGCGCAGCTGTGCCGAAGCCAGGCGGATCGATGTGCCGGACACTTCGACCGACTGGCTGCCGGCGGTAAGGCCCTCGTCTGGCGAACGATCGGTATCGGCCGCCAAGAGGACAATCCGCTCCGGACTGATCGCCAATTCGTCGGCGGCGATCTGCGCCAATGCTGTCAGGATGCCCTGGCCAAGTTCGACCTTGCCCGAGCAGACCGTGACAAGGCCAGGCCGATCAAGGGATAGCCAGCGTCGCAGTTCAGGATTGTCCTGGATGCTCTTGGGCAGCGCATTGCCGATCATGGCACAGCCTCATCAAGGCGAGTTGCAGCACTCTCGACGGCGCGCAGAATGCCGCCATGCGCGCCACAGCGGCACAGATGCCGGTCAAGTGCCGCAACAATCGCCTCACGGCTCGGGTGCCGCTCCGCCTTGAGCAGCGTATATGCACTCATCAGGATGCCGRAAATGCAGTAGCCGCACTGTCCGGCTTGCTCGCGCTCGAACGCGTCAAGCAATGCCGCCCCGACAGGATCGTTGGCAAGAGCTTCGGCGGTCGTCACCGTGGCGCCAGCCAGCGCCGACACAGGCAGTGTGCAGGAATAGCGTGCCTGCCCGTCAATGCTGACGACGCATGCGCCGCACTGCTCCAGGCCGCAGCCGAAATGTGTCGCCTTGAGATCGAGCCGGTTTCTCAGCGCGAAGAGCAGAGGCTCGTCGCCCACATTCTCCAGGCTGACGTCCAGCCCGTTGAGCTGAAACGAGACGACAGCGCTCATGGCTTTTGCCCCACGATTTTCTCTAGGGAAGGCGGCGACGAACGCTTCGCTGTGCGAATGTGTTGGGGGCCTGCATCGGGTTTTGATGCCATGCTTTCCCTAGCCCGCTTCGACCGGTAGGCGCTGGGCGTCATGCCGACCGCGTTCTTGAAGGCGCGGAGGAAATATTTCTCGTCGTTATAGCCGACCGAATAGGCGATCTGGGCGATCGTATCGGCGGTCAGCACCAGGCGTTCGCGGGCGTCCTCGATGCGCATCTCGCGGATCAGCGCATTGAAGCTGGTGCCAGTATACTGGCGGATCAGGGCGCAAAGCCGGCTCTTGGAGAGGCGCGCGGCGTCAGCAGCTTCGCTGAGGCTCGGGCCACGCGTGTAGTTTTCGCCGATGAAGTCGGCGATGCGGCGCATGTGTCCGCTGTCGCGCCCCATCACCGGCAGCCTGGTCGACAGTTCGGCGAATTCCGCCTCATGATCCTGGCACAACATGGCGAGCATGAGCGACAGCTCGGCGCGGACGATTTCGGCAGCGCAGATACGCTCGGCTTCGTGCTGTTTTATCATTGCGGAAATTGCGAGTTCCACCCGCGCGGCACGCGTGCCGCCGAGGTGGAAATCGACATGATTCTGCCAGGCAAACGGCGTCAGCTCCGGCGCCATGCGGACCAGCTCTGCCAGCGGATACGAGCGGTTGATGTCGGGACGCAGAAAATCGAGGTCGAAATAGATGACGACGCAACGCGTCGCGTAATCGAACCTGATCTGATGCGGGACCATCGGCGCGATGAAATAGATCGAGCCGGCCTTCGGCTTGTGCGAGGTCAGGCCGACCCGGATGACCGGGGCATCGGACATGAAGTAGAGGACCTGGAAATAGTCGTGCTTGTGGGCGGGGTAGAGCTTCTGGGTGTTCTCGACACGCCGGACGTGGAAACGCGGAGCGCCCGCGCGATCCAGCGCATAGGAGCGAAACGGCGCCTCGCGCTCTTCCGCGCCACGCTCGGGCCTGAAACGCCGGGGCATTTCATTCGCAGCCTTGGCCATGCCGTCTCCTCTCCGGCTTTGGTCGGGGCGGCCGGCACCGCCCCGAGGCATGCCCGTCACCTCAGCTTTCCGGGCCGGCATATTTGCCGGCGGTGGCGGGGAACATGTTCTTGATGATCTTCATGCGGCTGACGTCGACGGTGGCGTCCATGTGCAGGAAGATCGCGGCGTCGCGGAACAGTTTTTCGATGCCGAACTCAAGCATCGCGCCGTTGCCGCCATGCAGTTCCAGCGCATGGGTTGCGACCTTCATGATCTCTTCCGAGGCATAGACCTTGGCCATGTTGCACAGCACGTCGGCATCCGGATGCGCCTCGTCGACCGCCTTCGAGGCGCGCTCGATCAGCGAGCGTACGGCTTCGATGCGGGTCGCCATGTCGGCCAGCCTGAGCGCCACCGCCTGATGCTTGATCAGGATACGCCCGCCTTGGACGTAGTTCTGGACATAGTCTGCGGTGCGTTCGAAACAGGCCACGCCGACACCGAGGTTCTTTGCCGCCTGGATGATCTTGCCGGCGCGAAAATACTGGCCGGCACTGCCCAGCGCCGAATTCTGAACGAGCAGGTGGTCGGCCGGCACGCGGCAATCCTCGAAGACCAGCTCGCCATTGTTCATGAAACGGCAGCCCATCGTCTCGTTGCACTTGGTGACCGTCAGGCCGGGCGTGTCACGCGGCACCAGGAAGCTCGACGTGCCCTGCAGCATGCCGACTGATGAATCGGTGTTGGCGTAGACGACATAGAGGCTGGCGTCGAAGCCGTTGGAGATGAACTGTTTGCGGCCGTTGATGACCCAGTGGCCGTCCTTCAGCACCGCCTTGGTGTGCATGGCGGCCTCGGGAACGTTGTAGGGCAGCCAGCGATCGGAGGCGCCGCGCGGTTCGGTCAGGCAATGGGCGAGCAGGAATTGTGGATCGGCGAGCAGGCGGGGAAACCACTTTTCCTGGAGGTGCTTCGGCGCGAATTCGCGCAGCAGGATGGACACCTTCCAGTTCTGCACCAGCTTGTCGGCGAGGCCGGAATCACCGCGCGCGATGCCCTCGGAGATCAAGGCGAAGGTGCGAACCTCGCTGTCGCGCTCGAGGTCGACGCCGCCATATTCTTCCGGCACGCCGAGCGTACGCACGCCGATTGCCTCAGCGCCTTCAAGGATCGAACGCGGCAGCCGCTCGCCGGGGTTCATGTCCCATTCAGCCTGCCAGTTCGACCGAATGAACGGCGTCACCACGTCGTCGACAAACGACCGGCAACTGTCGCGCATGAGGCGCTGTTCCTGAGACAAGGACCCATCATCGGCGTGAATCATTTTCGCTCCCTTCAACTTCGACCGGTCGGCAAATTCTAGCCCCCCACGATGTCCGGATTGGTATCAGCGGCGGCGGTTTCGGATCAGGTCGCGGCGTCTCCTTCTGGTGGATTATCGTCCAATTCAAAGTGGATGTTTCGTGCCCAATAGCGGCTCTATCGACCAATCGTGCAAGCGCCCACCGGCCAGCTGCGGCGTGTGCAATCAGCCCCTGAACCGCTCAGCCAGCCAATCGGCCACCATGGGACGATAGAGCCAAGGGATGTTGTTGCAGACG
>NZ_JBFUKO010000307.1:0-6514 GCF_056400805.1 Aminobacter sp. P4_H6_2 | reverse complement strand
CGAATGGGATGCCTTCAAGGGCTTTTATTTCGGCCTCGCCGACGAAGAGCAAGGCGAAGCCACCCGCATCCCGCTGACCGACCTGACTGTCGTCGGCGATGACGGCAAGGCGACCTTCCCCGTTTCGGTCGGCCAGCTGCCCTCGACGACCCGCCTGGTCAACGCTGCACTCACGGTGCGCATGCGCGAAAGCGGAGGCCGCGCCGTCGAAGAAAAGCTCGACATCGGCATCCGCCCGCAAGCCACCATGATCGGCATCCGCCCCGACTTCTCGGGCGAGGAAGTGCCGCAGGGCGGCACTGCCAAGTTTAGCCTGATCGCCGCCGAGCCCGACGGCAAGCGCGCGGCACTCGCCGGCGCCCAGTGGTCGCTGGTCAAGGTCGAGCGCAATTACCAATGGTACCGCTCGGGCAACAGCTGGAACTACGAGCCGGTGACCTTCACCAAGTCGGTGGCGACCGGCCAGATCGACCTCACCGCCGATGGCGAAGCCACCGTTTCAATGCCCGTCGACTGGGGCCGCTACCGCCTCGAGGTCGAGACCGCCGATCCGGCGGGCTCGGCGACAAGCTATGAGTTCGACGCCGGCTGGTATGTGTCGGCGACCTCGACAGAGACGCCCGACGGCCTCGAAGTCGCGCTCGACAAAGAGACCTACAGAGCAGGCGAAGTGGCAAAACTTCAGGTTTCGCCCCGTTTTGCTGGCGAACTTCTGGTCACTGTCGGCGCTGAAAAGCTGCTGAAGACCGTCACCGCCAGCATTCCCGAAGGCGGTGCCACCGTTGACATCCCCGTCGGCGAAGACTGGGGTGCCGGGGCCTATGTGACCGCCACGCTCTATCGCCCCGGCGAGGCGCAGGAATCGCGCATGCCGGCACGCGCCATCGGCCTGAAATGGCTGGCCGTCGATCCCGCCGACAAGAAACTGAATGTCGCGCTGGCGCTTCCCGAAAAGACCGTGCCGCGTCAGACACTTTCGATCCCGGTTTCGGTGACGGGGGCCGCGGCTGGCGAAAAGGCCTATGTCACGGTTGCGGCCGTCGATGTCGGCATCCTCAACCTGACCAACTACAAGGTGCCGGACCCCGAAGGCTGGTATTTCGGCCAGCGTATGCTCGGGCTCGAGCTGCGCGACCTCTATGGACGCCTGATCGACGGTTCGCTGGGCGCCATGGGCAAGCTGCGCACCGGCGGCGATGGCGCTGCACTGACCTCGCAAGGCAGCCCGCCCAAGGAAAAGCTTGTCGCCTTCTTCTCCGGCATCGTCGAACTCGACGCCGACGGCAAGGCGACTGTCGATTTCGACATCCCGCAGTTCAACGGCACTGTGCGCGTGATGAGCGTGGCCTGGACCAAGACTGCTGTCGGCCACGCCACAGGCGACGTCATCGTACGCGATCCGATCGTGCTGACGGCCGGCATGCCACGCTTCATGGCGCCGGGCGATTTCGCTGAAATGACGCTCGACATCACCAACACCGATGCCCCGGCTGGCGACTATTCGCTCGCTGTCGAGACGTCAGGGGACCTGTCGACCGGCGATGCCGCCCTGCCCGAAAAAGTGACGCTTGAGCCAGGCAAGCGCCAGACGCTGTCGATCCCGCTTATGCCACTGACGGCGGGAACCGCAGGGCTGACCATCCGTCTTGCCAACGCCGATGGGCTCGAAGTCGAGCAGGAACTCTCCTTCCCGGTGCGTCCCGGCCAGTTGCCGGTGACCACGCGCATGGTGGTGGACCTCAAGCCGAATGCGTCGCTGCGCATCGACAAGGAGCTGCTGGCCGCAAGCCTGCTCGACGATGCCCATGTCAGTGTCGGCGTGTCGCTGGCGTCTGCCTTCGACGTGCCGTCATTGCTGATGACGCTCGACCGCTACCCCTATGGCTGCGCCGAGCAGACCACCAGCCGGGCACTGCCGCTGCTTTATGTCAGCGAGCTCAGCGCCGACAACGGCATGGCCGACGATCCTGAACTGCGCGGGCGCATCCAGGACGCGATCTACCGCGTGCTCAACTACCAGTCGTCTTCGGGCAGTTTCGGCCTGTGGTCGCCCGGTTCCGGCGACCTCTGGCTCGACGCCTATGTCACCGACTTCCTGACAAGGGCACGCGAAAAGGGCTTCGACGTACCTCAAGGCGCGATGATGCAGGCGCTCAACAACCTGCAGAACGCCATCGGCTACGACGTCGATGTCGAGGATCGCGGCTCGGAGATCGCTTATTCCCTCTATGTGCTGGCGCGCAACAAGAAGGCCTCGGTCGGCGACCTGCGCTACTTCGCCGACTCCAAGCTCGAAGCCTTCACCAGCCCCATGGCGGTGGCGCAGCTCGGTGCTAGCCTTGCACTTTACGGCGATGGCCAGCGTTCGGAAAACCTGTTCGGGGCGGCCCTGCAACTCGCCAAGGCGACGCCCGAACACGATTGGTACCGCTCGGACTATGGCTCGCGCCTGCGCGATGGCGCGGCCATGCTGGCGCTCGCCGCTGAAAGCAAGCCGTTGCCTTCGGTGGTGCCCGCACTGGTCAAGATGGTGGCAGCGGACCGCGCTTCGGCACAGTGGACCAGCACCCAGGACAACGCCTGGATGCTGCTTGCGGCGCGGGCGCTGAAAGCCGGAAACGAGGCGATTTCGCTCGATGTCGACGGGGCCACCCACTCTGGGGCCTATTCGCAGCGGGTCGGAGGCGCTGATCTCCTGATCAACCCGATCGTCATCGCCAACAAGGGCAAGGATGCGCTTCAGGCGGTGGTGACGACAGTCGCTGCTCCGGCACAACCTTTGCCCGCCGGCGGCGACGGTTTTGAGATCGCCCGCACCTACTACCGTCTCGACGGCAGCGAGGCCAATGTGACGGAGGCCCAGCAGAACGAGCGCTTCGTCGTGGTGCTCAAGGTCAGGGAGTTCAACGACTGGGCCTCGCGTATCCTGGTCTCGGACATGCTGCCGGCCGGCTTCGAGATCGACAATCCGGGGCTAGTCAACAGCGCCAGTTTGTCGAACTTCTCCTGGCTGGAACAGACGGAAGCCGCCCATCTCGAATTCCGCAACGACCGCTTCGTCGCCGCCATGAACAGCGGCGAAGGCTCCAACCAGGAGTTTACGCTGGCCTATGTCGTGCGCGCGGTGACGCCTGGCGTCTACATGCACCCGGCGGCGAGCGTCGAGGACATGTACCGGCCGCAGTTCTCGGCACGGACGGCCACCGGCATGATGGAGGTGAAGGCGGAATAAGATGTCTGCTTTCAGTTCAGCATCGACGTCGGCGGGAGGGTTCGCGCTGCCCCTCATCCGCCTGCCGGCATCTTCTCCCCGTGAACGGGGAGAAGGGACAAGCGGCAACGCTGACGCCCCCCTCGCCCCGTTTACGGGGAGAGGGTAAGGGTGAGGGTGAGGGGCAGAGCCATGTTCACCGGAAAATATGCACGCAGGATCGCCCGCTGGACGACTGCGACTGCAGCGCTCACAGCCCTCGCCGCCGGCAGCCTCTACGCGCTGGATCGTGCTTTTCCGCCGCCGCTGCCGGAAAAGCTTGTGCTCTCCGCCGAAGTGGTCGACCGTGACGGGCAGCTGTTGCGCGCTTTCGCAACGCCGAGCGGGCATTGGCGGCTTGGGGTCAACCTCGACCAGGTCGACCCGCAACTGGTGAAGATGCTGGTCGCCTATGAGGACAAGCGCTTCTGGGACCATGAAGGCGTCGATGTGCTGGCGCTGGGGCGCGCAGCCCAGCAATTCGTCACCAATGGCCGCATCGTCTCCGGCGGCTCGACGCTGTCGATGCAGCTGGCGCGGCTGATCGAGCCACGGACGGAGCGCAGTTTTGGCTCCAAGCTCAGGCAGCTCGCCCGCGCGCTGCAGATCGAGCGGCGGCTGACAAAGCGCGAAATCCTCGAACGCTACCTGACGCTCGCGCCCTACGGCGGCAATCTCGAAGGCGTGCGCGCTGCCTCGCTTGCCTATTTCGGCAAGGAGCCGAAGCGGCTGACGGTTTCCGAAGCAGCTCTTTTGGTCGCCCTGCCGCAGCTGCCGGAAAGGCGGCGGCCGGATCGCAATACAAAAATTGCCCAGGCCGCGCGCGACCGGGTGCTGGGCCGCATGGTGACATCGGGCCTGCTCGGCGAACGCGAGGCGGCGCGGGCAGCTCTCGAAGACGTCTCGGGCATGCGTCTGGCTTTGCCCGCGCTCGCACCGCACGCCGCTGATGCGGCACTGCGCAACGCTCCAGGCGTCGACCGCCATCAGCTCACCTTGCGAAAAAGTGCGCAGGAAGGGCTTGAAGCCGTGGCGCGCGAGGCAGCCATTCGGCTCGGTCCAAAAATTTCGGTCGCCATGGTGCTGGCCGACGCGATGACCGGTGAGATCCTCGGCGAAGTCGGTTCGGCCAATTTCTTCGACGCCTCTCGTTCCGGCTGGATCGACATGACCAGGACGGTGCGCTCGCCCGGCTCGACCCTGAAACCGTTCATCTACGGTCTCGCCTTCGAACAGGGACTGGTGGCGCAGGAAACGCTGATCGAGGACCGACCGGCCGATTTCGCCGGCTACCGGCCCAAGAATTTCGACATGAGCTATCAGGGCGACGTTTCGGTGCGCCAGGCGCTGCAGCTGTCGCTCAACGTGCCCGCGATCCGCCTGCTCGACGCTGTCGGGCCGCAGCGGTTGACCGCGCGTTTCCGCCAGGCCGGCGTTGTGCCGCAACTACCGCCGAACGAGGTGCCCGGCCTTGCCATCGGCCTGGGCGGCGTCGGCGTTTCGCTGCGCGATCTCGTCCAGCTTTATACCGGGCTTGCCAATGGCGGCCGCGCCAAGATTCTTCGCGACGGGGCGGACGCAAGCACGCCTGTCCCGCTCGCCAACGGCATGATCCTCGAGCAACAGGCGGCCTGGCAGATCGGCGACATTCTATCCGGCGTCAAGCCGCCGGAGGGTGCTGCCAAGCGCAGCATCGCCTACAAGACCGGCACCTCCTACGGCTACCGCGACGCCTGGTCGATCGGCTATGACGGCCGCTACGTGCTGGGCGTCTGGGCTGGACGGCCGGACGCCGGTGCCGTGCCCGGCCTGTCGGGTTATGTCTCGGCGGCGCCTATCCTGTTTGAGGGCTTTGCTCGCTCCGGCCTACCCGCCATGGCCTTGCCGCGCCCGCCTGCGGGAACGCTGCGCACCGCCCGCGCCGACCTGCCGGTGACGCTTGAGCGCTTTTCCCCGGCTGGACAGTTGCCGGTCGTCGCCGCAGTCACGGAACCCGCGCCGCAGATCATCTTCCCGCCCGACGGCGCACGGGTCGAACTGGGCGCGGCATCGGCTGTCGCTTCGCCGCTGGTGCTCAAGCTGCAAGGCGGGCGCGCGCCGTTTCGCTGGCTCGCCAACGGCAAGCCGCTGGCTGTCGTCGAGCGCCGCCGCACCGCGACCTGGCAGCCCGACGGCACCGGCTACTCAACCCTGACAGTCATCGATGCCGCTGGCCGCGCCGCGAGCGTCCGCGTGTTCGTCGAGTAGGAACTCCCGCTTCCACGCTGACGCACGGCCCTGGATACCCGGCATTTCCAGCCCGCAGCTTGCAACGGCAACCGTTGCCTGCTGACACTGCAGGAATATGACGAATCGAGCAGCGACGAAGGCCACCAGATGATCACGCACGCGGAAATGTTTGCCCCGATCCTCGAAGCCGATCCAACATTTGAAGGTGCGTGGCACGCGTTCTGCGAAAGATGGCGCGATCAGTTGGAGCCGCCCCTTTATCTGGCGCTGAACGCACTGGCCCGGCACCTCATTGCGCAACTGGAAGCGAGCGACACGGCCAGTTTCGACGCCGTCTTCGACGTGGTGGAGCGCTGGCATGTCGAAGGCGACGACTATGTTCGCGAGGCAGCGACAGTCGGACTGCTGGAGGACCTGCAGGACATGAAACTGTACGCGTCCACCGATCCCGCGGCTTTCCGTCCGTGGCTACGCCAGGAAAGCCTGCTCTGGTGGGAGGGAGTCGACGACTTCTGGGCAGGCCGGACTGCGCTCATCACCAAACGCTCCTGATGCCGGAGTTTGCTCCCCGCCGCAGTTCTGTACGGCCGCGCGCCGCCGCGAGGCGACCTGGCAGCCTGACGGCACCGGTTTCTCGACGCTGACTGAAATTGACGCGACGGGGCGCGGCCGCGAGTGTCAGGATGTTCGTGGAATAGACGGCTGCGGCTGTGTGTGCTCGCATCAATGCTCGCCGACACCGGTACCGCCTCCACTCTCGACTCTGGACCGTTTCTGACGTCGTTCACGTCACGGCATGGCAACTGTGTTCATGCGAATGGTTTTTCGGGTGAACCGCAAATCTCGCGGCGTGCCCAACAAAGTACCGCTCCCAAGGCCACCCCTTGCCGTCAACACCTCGCGCCCCTACTTCTGATTGTCGGTGTCTTCGGTGCGGCATCCCCGAAGAGACGCATAGGCGGCCAACGGGAATTTTGAGCGAGCAAAAAAATTTCCGACAGGCACGCAGCTTGGCCGTATTTTGCCCATGAGCGG
>NZ_JBFUKO010000306.1:0-6515 GCF_056400805.1 Aminobacter sp. P4_H6_2 | reverse complement strand
ATCCGATGCTGCGGATGAATTGCTTGAGGCGCTCCGATTTCGGGGCACCGAAAATCTGATCGGGCGGGCCTTCTTCCTCGACCACACCGTTCCAGAGATAGATCACATGCGTTGCCACCTCGCGGGCGAACTTCATCTCATGCGTCACCAGCACCATGGTGCGGCCCTCGCGGGCGAGGTCGCCGATCACCTTGAGCACCTCGCCGACAAGTTCGGGATCGAGGGCCGAGGTCGGCTCGTCGAACAGCATGACGCGCGGCTGGACGGCGAGCGCGCGCGCGATCGCGGCGCGCTGCTGCTGCCCGCCCGAGAGATAGGCCGGGTAGACGTCGCGCTTTTCGGCGAGACCGACGCGCGCCAGAAGTTTTTCCGCTTCGGCGATGGCATCGGCGCGCTTGACGCCCAGCACATGCACCGGCACCTCGATGACGTTTTCGATCAGCGTCATGTGGCTCCACAGATTGAAGCTCTGGAACACCATGCCAAGCCGCGAGCGGATACGCTCGATCTGGCGCCGGTCGGCCGGCACGCTGTCGCCAAAACCGTTGGGCTTGAGACGGATCTGCTCGCCATTGACGCGGATGATGCCGCTGGTCGGGTTCTCCAGGCAGTTGATGCAGCGTAGCAGCGTCGACTTGCCCGAGCCCGAGCCGCCGATGATCGCCACCACCTCGCCGTCGCGCGCCGACAGCGAAACGCCCTTCAGCACATGCAGCTGGCCGAATTTCTTGTGCAGGTTCTCGACATGGATGGCTTCGGCGGCGACGCCGTCGGCTGGGGCAAGGCGCTGGGCTGCATCAACCGCAGCCATCAGCTGTGGCCCCAGTGCGTGTACGTTTTCCCGTCAGCGTGCAATCGGCTGCTCATGGTCGCGTCTGCGATGTCCCCTGGCGGTGAAGATGGACCCTCAAGCCTTGCGGCGTCAACGGCACCATTCCCGCTTCTTATGTGCCCATTACGGCACTTGCGACGTTGTTATGCAAGTGTATAAATATTGGCACGATCCGACTTTTCTCCGGAAGATGCGAAGGTGATGGCACACGGCTCACTGTCCATGGCGCCGTCGCGCAAGGCAATCGCGCGATGATGGTCGCTGGGCGGCGAAAATTCCGCCGCGAGGGCGAGGAGCGCCGGCGCCAGGACCTGATCGAGGCGACCCTGGACTGCGTTGCCGAACATGGACTGCAGGGCGCCACCGTCAGGGCGATAGCACTGCGTGCCGGTGTGACAGCCGGGCTGATCCGGCACTATTTTCCCGGCAAGGAAGAACTTCTGCAGGCGGCCTATGCGACGATCATGGAACGCATGACCGAGCTTGCGAAGAAGGCACTTGCGACCGTCGAAAAGGATCCGCGCCGGCGGCTCGCGGCATTCGTCGAGGCAAGCCTGGTGCCCCCGGTCATCGATGTCAGGACCTTCTCCATCTGGGCGAGCTTTATCGGCCGGGCGGGTTCGGACCCTGCGTTGGGGGCCGCCCATCGCGCCGGCTATCTCGGTTTTCGCGACGAGATCGAAGCATTGGTCGCCGAGGTGTTCTCAAGCGCGGGGCGGCTCGCGCATGCTAGCGATCTGCGCAGGCACGCCATCGCCATCAATGCCATCATTGACGGGTTGTGGGTCGAAGGCTGTTTGGCCGGCGACATGTTCGGAGACGGCGAGCTGGCCGAAATCGGCATCGGCTCGGTCGAGGCCATGCTTGGCTTGAGATTGCGGCAAGAGGAAGTGACATGACGACGATCGGCGAAGCACTCATCGAATTGCTCGAGGCGCATGGCGTCGATACCGTGTTCGGCATCCCCGGCGTGCACACCATCGAGCTCTATCGCGGGCTGGCGCGGTCGAAGATCCGCCATATCACGCCGCGTCACGAGCAGGGCGCCGGCTTCATGGCCGATGGTTATGCCCGCGCGTCGGGCAGGCCAGGCGTTGCCTTTGTCATCACCGGGCCGGGGCTGACCAATACGATTACGGCGATGGCGCAGGCGCGCGCCGATTCCGTGCCGATGCTGGTGATTTCAGGCGTCAACGCCACGCCGACGCTCGGCAAGGGGCTGGGATACCTGCACGAACTGCCCGACCAGTTGGGCATGATGGCAAAGGTGGCGCTGTTATCGCGACGCGTGACCGAGGCAGCGGAACTGCCTGGCGCGATCGCCGAGGCCTTCGAGATTTTTGCGACGCGGCGGCCTGGACCGGTGCATATCGAGATACCGCTCGACGTCATGGGCAAGCTGGCGGATGGGCTGAAACCGCTGCCGCAGCGCGCCATTGCGCAGGTGTTGGATGAGACCCCGATTGCCGAAGCACTGGGCATGATCCGGCTGGCGAAGCGACCGCTGATCCTGGCCGGTGGTGGCACAAAACGCGCCGAGGCTGCCTTGAAGGCACTGGCTGAAAGGCTCGACGCGCCCATCGCGACTACCGCCAACGGGCGCGGGTTGCTGCATGGCCATGCGCTGAACGTGCCGGCGAGCCCAAGCCTCAAGGCGGTGCGTGCATTGATCGCGGAAGCCGATCTTGTGATCGCGGTGGGTACGGAGTTCGGTCCGACCGACTACGACATGTATGGCGACGGCGGCTTTGTGCTGCCTAGCAACCTGATCCGCATCGACATCGATGGCGTGCAACTCCAGCGACGGCCGGCCGCCGTTTCGATCCTGGCCGAAGCGGGTGAGGCTCTTGAGAGGCTGGGCATGGGTCTTCGTGACGAACGGCGCTCGGCCGAAGGTGCTGCGCGCGCCGGGGTGGCGCGGGAGGCTGCGTGGGACGAAATCGGGTCGGCCATGCGTGACCAGGTCAGGGCCGTCGAGACCATCCGGGATGCGCTGCCCGGCTCGATCATCGTCGGGGATTCCACCCAGCCGGTCTATGCCGCCAATCTCTACTATGACCACGACCGTCCAGGCGGCTGGTTCAATGCCGCCACCGGCTATGGCGCGCTCGGCTATGGCCCGCCGGCGGCGATTGGTGCTGCCCTGGCCGCGCCCAACGCAACTGTCGTTTGCCTGAGCGGCGACGGCGGCCTCCAGTTCACGCTGCCGGAGTTGGGTGCGGCGCTTGATGCGAATGCGCCCGTGATCTTCGTGGTGTGGAATAATCGCGGCTATCGAGAGATCGAAACCTCGATGCTCGATGCTGGCGTCGAACCTGTCGGCGTATCGCCGGTGCCACCGGACTTCCTGCTGATCGCGCAGGCCTATGGAATTCAGGCCGAGCGCTTGGCTGACATCGCCGCGCTTGCCGGCGCGTTGAAGAAAGCGCGCTCGACGGGAAAACCCTGTCTGATAGAAATCACCGTCGAATAGGCCGCATGTCGCGGCTAGTCGCGGGAGTTGAGCATGACGAAGAACTTCGAAGGCCGGCATGTCGTTGTCACAGGCGCAACCGGTGCGCTGGGTGCTGCGGTTGTCAGGCACTTGCTCGGCGAAGGCGCTGTCTGCCACCTGCCGGTCAGCCGGCCGAAAGCGCCGGACGGTTTCGAATTCGCCGGTCATGACCGCGTCCATATCGCCACCGGCGTCGACCTGACGGACGCCAGTGCCGTCGATGCCTTCTACGACGCCATTGCCGGCCTCTGGGCCTCGATCCATTGTGCCGGCGGCTTCGACATGGCGACGATTGAAACTGTCGATCCCGACCAGTTCGGCCAGATGATGGACATCAACGCCAAGACCGCCTTCTTGTGCTGCCGTGCTGCTGCCCGCTCGATGCTTGCCGGCAAGGCCGGCGGCCGCATCGTCAACGTCTCCGCGCGTGCCGGCATCGAGCCGCGCAAGGGCGGCGGCATGGTGGCTTATACGGCGAGCAAGGCGGCCGTTGCAGCGCTGACCGCAGCGCTTGCCGAGGAGTTGAAGGGCGCCGACATACTGGTCAACGCGGTGGCGCCGTCCACGCTCGACACAAAGGCAAACCGCGACGACATGCCCAAGGCGGATTTCGCCAAATGGGTCAGCCTGGAAGCTGCGGCGGCCTCGATTGCGCAGCTTGCCTCGCCGGCCAATCTGGTCACCAGCGGCACCGTGGCGGCACTTTACGGGCGAGCTTAGCGGATCGCGCGATAGGGGGCGCTGCGCTGCGGGATCGAGATCTGAGGTCCGTCCCGCTTAGTGCAAGAGCCCGCCATTCGGCACGCCGAGCAGCTTTGCCGGAAGGTAGATGACCAGCGAGGCCGCACCCGTGATGATGTTGGTGCTGTCGGCGAGCATGGTTTCGGCCTGAGCGCCTTCCCCACGAGCACCGATATCGCGATTCAGCGCGCCGCTGGCAGCCAGCGCCATGAGCGTTGGCGAGCTGGCGAAGACGTCGTGGCTGCCGCCATCGAGATCGGAGGTATCGAGAACCGTGATGTCTTCGTCCTGCAGCGCCTGGATATCGGCGCCGCTGCCGACGCGCGGATGGCCGCCGGTGAGCCTTCCCGAAACGCCTAGCGCCTTGTCCTTGCGCGACACCAGGATGGTGAAGGGACGCGGTAGCTGACCGATGTCGCGCACCTGGCTCTGGAACACGTCGATGTCGATGTCGGGTGCGGCCAGGATGACCCCGCCGAGGCGCTTGATGTATTGGCTGCGGCCACTGAGCGCCAGGCTGCGCAGCGCCTCCATGACCACATAGGTCCCCATCGAATGGCCGACCAGGACGATGCGCTTAGCCTTGGTGCGGGTGGCGATCTCGATGGTTTCGGCAAGCCCGTCGCGGCTGTAGGCGGCACTGTCGCGGTCGTAGACGTAGAGCGGCAGCGAGCCGCCCGAGGGCCATGCATAGTGCAACGCGACCGCCTTGAGGTGGTAGTCGTTCATGACTTGCGCGTTGCGAAAGATGCTGTCGGCGAAATTGTTGTTGTAGCCGTGGACGAATATGAAGATTTCGCGCTCTTTCTCCGGGCGTTTCGCCAGCGCTGCGTCTAGAGCGTCGACGAACTGCTGCTTTCCGTCGATAGGCTGGAAGCTGCGGGCGAGGAAATTGCGCGCCGGATCGGGAGAGCGGTCGCTCTTTTCGACTTTGCCCGCGACATGGGTCTTCGGGATGCCGATCTCGAACTTGGCGAAGTTGAGCGATTTCGCCCGCGCCGACGAAAAAGGCAGCGCCAGGTCATCCGATCGCGCGCGCATCGTCGACACGTAGATCGGCACCACAACCGCCGACTCGCCCTCTTTGCTGTCGCCGAGGCCGAGCACGGCTCTGCCGGCACAACCCGAAAGGACCAGAAACACCATTACGAACGTTAGAAAACGCAACTTGGGCATGAACTGGCTCTGCAAGCGGGACAGGTCTTGCAGACCTAAGAGCAGCAAATACTACCCACGGCAACCTTGTAGGCACCGATAACAGTTGCTTTGGATGCATTCGGACGCGCCGTGAAGCATTATGGCATCACTTATGACCTTTCCGAGGTGCCGGGCGGGTCAAGAGGCGACGCTTCAGCTCGCGGCTACATACCCATAGCCGGTGCCTTTCTTCTCGGCATAGCCGATGCCGGGATAAGGCCAGTGGAAGCCGAGCATCTTAATCTTGTCGGTGGCGGCGCGGTCGAGAAACGTCTTGCGAGTCTGGATAGCAAGATCGGGGATGGTGTCGAAACCGAAACGCCACTCGGGGTGCGGGAAGGCGATCGGCACCGCAACGACGGCATCGCCGACGATGATGAGCGTTTCATCGCCGGGCACTTCGAACGAGACGTGACCGGGCGTATGTCCGGGCGTGTCGAGCACCTTGATGCCGGCGTGGACCTCGTCGCCAGGCTTGAACATCGTCACCTTGTCCTTCACCGCCGTGAGATTCTTCTGTGCGCCGGTGACGAAGGGTTGCATGCCCTCGGGCACCTTCGTGACAAGGTCCTTGTCCATCCAGAAATTCCACTCCGCCGCGGCCGCATGGTAGGCAGCCTTGGGGAATGTGAGGTTTCCGTCCGTGCCGAGCGTTCCCCAGATGTGGTCGGGATGCGCGTGGGTGAACACGACCTTGGTGATGGCGTCGGGTTTGACGCCCGCCAATGCGAGATTTTCAACCAGCTTGCCGGCCGTGGGCTGAAAGTTCGCGCCGGATCCTGTGTCGAACAGGATCGTGTCCGCTCCAGAGCGGATCAGCGTGACATTGGTTTCGGGCTTGATTTCCGTGCCTGTGATGCCGGCGGCATCCAGGAGCTGCTTGACCGCGTCAGGTGGCGCGTCGGGCGCAAGGATGCTGGTTGGAAGCACCAGATGGCCGTCGCTTACCACCGTGATGTCGAGCGCGCCCTGCTTGAAGGTGTATGGCCCAGCGAGCGCAAGCGCCCGCCTCGGCAGGATGCCAGCAGCGACAAGGGCGCCTGCGGCTGCGAGAAAGCGCCGGCGGTCGAGCGTGATGAAGGTAGGACGCGAAGTGTCAGATCCGTTCATAACGTGGCCCTCCTTTGGAGGCTGACGGCCCGTCCGAGGAAGGATTATAGCGCCGATGGGTGACGCCGAGAACCGGTCGGCTGCCGCCTGCGGCAAATTATGATCGACCGAGGCTCTCGGCTCTTACCGCGCAGCCCCAAG
>NZ_JBFUKO010000305.1:0-6553 GCF_056400805.1 Aminobacter sp. P4_H6_2 | reverse complement strand
GGTGTAGG
Organism: Aminobacter sp. P4_H6_2; assembly: GCF_056400805.1. Lineage (NCBI taxonomy): Bacteria > Pseudomonadati > Pseudomonadota > Alphaproteobacteria > Hyphomicrobiales > Phyllobacteriaceae > Aminobacter > Aminobacter sp. P4_H6_2. The sequence goes on along the minus strand of NZ_JBFUKO010000305.1, from coordinate 6,545 downwards.
GCGCGATCACGCCTTGGGTCACCGCGCCGAAGGTGCCTGGCAGGCGCGAAAACACACCGACGTCATTGTCCTGGCGCGTGCCATAGGTGCCGAGGCCGGCAGCCTGCATCAGGCCGGGCAGGTCGCGCGCATAGGTGGAGTTGGCGCGGAATTCCTGGAAGGTCAGGACGTCGTAATTGCCCTTGATGAAAAAGTCGGCCGCCACCGACGGGTTGGGCTTGAAGCGGTCGAGCCAGGTGTTCAGCGTCAGGATCCTGATCGAATCTTCGGCCGCCTGCGCGGTCATTGCCGACACGGCCAGTGTCGTGCCGCACAACAGAGCCGCGGCGAGCGCGCGCAAGCGTCGGTGATGTTGGCCAGGCGTATTGGCCGGCGCTTCGGCCATGCCGTTGTGGATCGTCTTCATCGCGTAACTCCGTTTCGTTGCGCGACCGCGCATTGTCACAAAACCGCCAGGGCTGGCGTGCGAATGACATGTTGCGGTCACTGAAAAGTACGAAAACGGACATTAGTGATGGTAGATGTCACTTTTACAACATTAGTTGGGATGGATACGATTTCCCCCGTCGGGCCGACCTGCTGTCCAGATGCCTGGTGAATCCCGCGCTTGGATTTGCTAGCAAGGATTGTGGAGACCAGATCGCAGATGCCCGAAATGAACGGACCTGGCATGGACAAGGATAACAAGAAGTCGGCCCGCCAGGCTGAGCTCCTGAACTATCTCCAGAAGAACCACTACGTTTCGATCGAGGAGATCACCACGCTTTACGGGGTGACGACGCAGACCGCGCGTCGCGACATCATGGCGCTCGAACAGGGCGGAAAGGTGCGGCGCCTGCATGGCGGGGCAACGATTTCAGCCCCCGTCGACCCTGCAGTGCTGCGCCAGCGCCGCGTCGAAAACGCCGCCGCCAAGGAAAAGATCGGTCGCCTCACCGCCGATCTGGTGCCAGATGGTGCTGCCGTCTTCATCGACACCGGCACCACTTGCGAGGCCGTGGCGCGCGCTTTGGTCAAGCGCCGCGACCTGCGCGTCGTCACCTATTCGCTGCGCGTCGCAACCACCTTGAGCGAAAGCACCAATTTCGCCATCGCCGTACCCGGCGGTTTCGTACGCCAGGTCGACGGCGGCGTCTTTCGCGAGGAAACATCCGAATACATCAGGCGCTTCAAATTCGACGTCGCCATCATCTCGGTCAGCGGCGTCGACCATGACGGCGACATCGGCGACGACGACCATGCCGAGGTCGCCGCCGTCTCCGCCGCCATGCGCCAGGCCGAGCGCACGATCATGGCCGTCGATAGCTCGAAGTTTGGCCGCCGCGCCCTGGTGCGCCTCGGCTCGCTTTGCGACATCCACACGCTTGTCACCGATACGCTGCCGGAAGAGCGCCTGCTCGCCAAGCTGCGCGACAGCGGCGTCGATATCCGCGTTTAGCGCGCTCTCAGTTGTAAAAACGATACCGTTCACCCCGCCTTTGCGTCTCGCGGCTTATGCCGATATCGCGCAGCAGATGCCGCGACAGGTCGCAAATCCGCGCCTCGCCACGCGTCACCTTGCGCCGCGGCAGTGCGGCAAACAGCAGCCGGATTGCGGATCGAACCTTGGTCAGCAGCTTCGGTGCGGATCGACCAGTCACGGATGCTCGCGGCACAGATGTTACCTTCAACGACCCAGACATGACGGCAGTCCGCCTCAGGTCGCGGGAAACAAGGAACGCGTGCCGAAATGGCGAAGCGCCGACAGCAGATCGCCGAAAGCCGGCAGTCTCCAGTCACCGGCATTTGTCACAACAACCGACTGCTTCGGAAACTCGCCAATTGTTACACCTCCCGAAGTGCCCAAGCCTGTCATCACGATCAGCGCCAGCGACGCCGCAGCCATCAAGAGTCTGCGCATGAAAACCTCCTGTTGAAAGGGCGCGGTATCGCACCCGTAACTTGAGGCTAGGGCCCCACGAGGACACGCGGCATCGTGCAGATGCAGTGTTTTTGCGCCGGATCTGTAGTATTTCTGGCGTTGCTGCGGCGCATCGGCGCTCGGGGGAGATTTCAATCGATGTCCCACAACGGCCACACAAACGACCCGCTCGCCGGCCTTTCGGCGCGCGAGCGCGCGGTGGCCAGCATGTTCGCCGCCGGGCTCACCTACCGCAAGATCGGCGAGAGCCTGTTCATCGCACCGACCACCGTTCGCACGCATCTGTCGACGATCTACCGCAAGCTCGGCGTCGGCACCAAGCTCGGCCTGGCGCAACTCGTTGCCGCAACTCCCGATCCAGTGCGGGTCGATGGCCAAATCGAGGCTGGTTTTCCCCCGCCCTCGCTCGCGCAAGCCGCATCCGCGACGCCGCCCTTGCCGATCCTGGTGCTGCCGCTCAAGAACATCTCCGGCGATGCCGAGCAGGACTATTTCGCCAACGGCATCACCGAAGACATCATCACCGATCTGTTCAAGGTTTCTGGCCTATCCGTCCTCGGCCGCAACGCGATGATCACCTTCGGCAACGCTGCCGAAAGCCCGCAGGAATGGGGCGCTCGTTTCAACGCTGCGGCCTTCCTCGACGGCAGCGTTCGAAAGTTAGGCCAACGCATTCGCATCACGGTGCAACTCGTCGGCGTTCCGCATGGAAAGACGTTATGGGCCGAGCGTTATGACCGCGAACTGACGGACATCTTCGCGCTGCAGGACGAAATCGCCCAAGCCATCGCCCAACAGCTCAGGGTCAGGCTGCTGCCGCACGAAAAGTCCGCGATCGAGGCCGCTCCCACGCACAATGTCGACGCCTACGACCATTATCTTCAAGGCCGCCACTTCTACCATCTGCACACCACGGCCCATGTGCAGCTGGCGCAACGCCTTTTCGCCAAGGCTGTCGAGCTCGATCCAACTTACGCCAGGGCCTTTGCCGGCCTCGCCGACTGCGCCTAGTTCCTGCATTGCAATCACCAAGACGGCACCACGGTCGCGCATATTCTCGATGCGAGCGAAAAGGCGCTGCAACTGGACCCGACACTTGCGGAGGCCCATGCCTCTCACGCCATGGCCATGCACCTTGCCGGGCAAAGCGCCAAGGCGGTCGCCGAATTCGAGCAAGCCATGGTGCTCGACCCAGACGCCTTTGAAGTCCCCTACTTCTATGCCGACGTGGCGCGTGTGCTCGGCGACCGCGACAAGGCGGCCCGTCTGTGGGCACGCGCTAGCGATATTGCACCCGACGATTTCCGCTCGCCCTTGATGCTGTCGCAAATGTACTGGGAGCTCGGCCGCGAGGCAGACTCCGCCGATGCGATCAGGATGGGTCTGGAGCGGGCCGAACGCGCCTTCGCCGCGCCCACCCAGACATATCCTTGCCGCTCGCCATGGGCGCGCCGGCGCTGGCACAGCTCGGCGAATGCGAGCGCGCGCTCGACTGGATCTCGCGGGCGCTGACTGTCGGACCTGACGATCCACACACCCAATACAATGTTGCCTGCGCCTACGCGATGCTCGGCGAGGTCGAGCCCGCGCTGGAGATGATCGAACGCTGGGCGCTCAAGGCAAATGCGGCGACGAAAAAATGGCTGGCCGACGAGACCGAATTCGACAGCCTGGGTAGCCACCCGAGATTCCAGGCACTGGTTGAGCCGCTCGGAGAATGCAGCGCTTAGGCCGGTGCTGCCTCGTCAAACTGAGGCAAGCCATCGTCCAGCTTGAGCCAGGGCTGCTTCGACGAGATCCAGATGTGCATGGCCGGGCGAAACAGGCTCGGGTCGTCGAGCGAGCCCGACGTCACGGCCAGCACACCGGCCGCCTCGCGGCCGGAAAGCACCGTTGTGCCGCATTCGGCACAGAAGCCGCGTTTCACCGCCGGTGACGAATAGGCAATCTTGACCGGCCCGGTCAGCCTGACCTCGTCGGCACGAAACATCAGCCGCGCGTTGAACGCCGCACCCACCGCCTTCTGGCAGCTTCGGCAGTGGCAGATGCGCTCGTTCAGCGGTGCTGCTTCCACGACATAGCGCACGGCCCCGCACATGCAGCCGCCTTCATACAATTGTGCCATAGCTCAAGAGCCCCTCGCCCGAAGATTTGGGCCTCAGGCATAAGGTGGGCAATGTTATGTTGTCGATGGGAAAGTTGCGTGACTGCCTCAGCCGGCAGTCACTTCAAAGTCGCGGAAAATTCAGGAGCAAAGCGGAATACATGCCGACGGGGTGGCCGTGCGGAACAGCCGGTTTTGCCGCCGCGCGCTGGCGCGTGACGAAACGCTTTCCCAGACCTGGGTTCCGGCAACGGCATGCCGCGCCAAAAGCCTGATATCGTCGGGGCAATAACCGTCGCGCTCCATGACCTTCAAAATGATCGGGTCTTGCAGCAGATCCTCAAGCGTCAATTCGTGCTGGTCGTCCATAGTCGCCTCCGTTCGTGACCACTTCGACATTACGCACCATAGCCCTGAACCGTGACTGCCAGATGGCGGTTCCGTGACAGGAGCTGGGTATTTTCCGAAACAGCGAAAAGCCTTGCCGCCTCGCATGCGGTATTTACCGCACACGTCACCCGCCGCCTCAAGTCACATTCCCGCGACGGCAATCTTCCATCTTGCATTCAATGCGTTGCGCCAACAACATCAGCTGCGTTCGGCGCCCGCCACGACCAGCTGAGCTCGCCATTACCAGCTGATGCGGGCCTGCGGCATGCCATACATCAGGCGCGAGAACTCATCGCCTGACACATGAACCAGCGTGCRGTGATCGCCGCCTTCGAAATAGATGTCGCTGCCGCGGCGCAACTGTTCGTCGATCACGCAGGCGACCCGATAGGGCACGCCCAGGATCGGCACCGCGCCCTCGTCGCAATCGGGAAACAATGAGCTTGCTTCTTCTTCTGTCGCCAGCCGCACCTTGTCGCCGATGATCTCGCGCATGCGGGCCAGGTCGACATGGCGCGAAGCCGGCAGCACGACCAGCACATAGCCGTCCTCCCATCTCAGCACCACGCCCTTGGCGATCGCGCTGCCGGGCACGTGGGTCGCTTGCGCCGTCATCATCGAGCAGCCGGTGCGCGCATGTTTGGCGGCGTCGTAGCGGATGTGATTGTCTTCGAGATATTCCTGCATCGTCAATGAGATAGCCATGGCCACTCCTTTTCGCGGTAACATCGCGTCACTGCGGCCGGTATGGTGGTGGCGGGCACTGTCTGCCGCACGGCGAAGCCTGGCCGCATCATCGCCAGCCCATTTTCGATCAGCTTGCTGGCCGCATCTTCCGGCCCCCATCGAGGGGCATTCTCAACGTGCCGAAACGATACATCCGAAGCCCTTATCCAGCAAGGATTTTGGCCGCGCGCCGCCGTTTCACCCAGCGCGCGGCCGATCATTCAATTCACCTCTTTGACCTGTTCGTCCCAGCTCTTCACCTTGGTCTCGCCATTGAGGAAAGGAAGCGACAATGCCGCCAGTTCGGGTGCGAAGAAGACGTCATAGTGGGTGCGATTGGGGATGATCGCCAGCCGGTTCTGCGACATGGATTCGCGCATCCAGCCTGCGTCCTTCAGCCCGCCGCCAAGCAGCTGGTAGAATTTTACGATATGCTCGGGGCGGTACATGTCGCTGTCGCCATAAACCAGCATGACGGGCATCTTCAGCGTCTTGACGTCATCGGCCCAATCATAGGGCGTGCGCATCAGCTCGCCCATACGATCGAGCAGTTTCGGAAAATCCTCGACCTTTGGCGCCACCGCCGCATAGGCCTGGTACATCGGCGTTTGCTTCATCATGTCGGCCATGCCGGCACCGACCTGTGCCTGCATCGGCAGCATTTCGGGGTAGAAGCCGTCCTGGGCATAGGCGGCGGACACCAACGCCAGGCGCCGCACCACATCGGGATGTTGCACGGCAAGGCGGAAAGCCACGCCCGCTCCCATCGAATAGCCCATCACATCGACCTTGCCGTAGCCAAGCTGTTTCACCAGCCCGGCCATATCGTCGCCCATGTCGATCAGGCTCATCTTGCGGTCGGTGAGAGCCGTGCGGCCATGACCATAAAGATCGACCGCGATCACCTGGCGGTTCTTCGACAGCGCCGGCAACACCGGCCCGAACATGTCGATCGAGCCCAGCCCGCCATGCAGCAGAAGCAATGGCTCGCCCTTGCCCCTGATCTCGTAATAATAATTCACGCCATTGACCTCGGCATGGCCGGTCTTGACGCCTGATTGGGTGGTTTTCGTTGCCTCGGCCATTGCCGCTCCTCCTGTCACAACTGCGAACGCGGCCGCCGCCAGCATGGTGATGAAACTGCGCTTGTTCATGTCCTCGTCCCTTCTCGCTCGGAACCTTCCGGTCCCTTGCCTCAAGGACGAACGAAAACTTGCAATGCCGACAGTGTGGGAGAACTTTTCCACGGGTGGAGAAAATGTCGTCAACATTCCCCTCACTTCACACTGGTGGCAATGTAATGTCGGCTCCGCTGCGATCCTCCGCACCCCCTCTGGCCTGCCGGCCATCTCCCCCACAAGGAGGGAGATCACGCCTTCATCAGTGCCGCGGCCAATCACCAAC
>NZ_JBFUKO010000304.1:0-6582 GCF_056400805.1 Aminobacter sp. P4_H6_2 | reverse complement strand
TGTTGTTGGTGCGCACCATGGTGCGTGCAGCCTCAGGCGTGATGCCCTGGCGGCCACCAAGGTCGATCAGATGGTCGACATAGTGGCGGTAGCGCGGGTCGTCCTCGGGGTTGATGACCTCGAAGTCGATCCCTGGACGGATACGCAGGCCGTAGCGCTTGAGCCGCACTTCGATGACGTGCGGACGGCCGATCAGGATCGGCTTGGCCAAACCTTCCTCCAGCACCACCTGGGCAGCGCGCAGCACGCGCTCGTCTTCGCCGTCGGCGTAGATGACGCGCTTGGAGGTTGCCTGCTTGGCATTGGAGAAGATCGGCTTCATCACCAGGCCGGAGCGGAAGACGAAGCGGCTGAGCTTGTCGACATAGGCGGTGAAGTCGGTGATCGGGCGGGTCGCCACGCCGGTTTCGCAGGCAGCCTTGGCCACGGCCGGCGCGATCCGCAGGATCAACCGGGGATCGAATGGCGAGGGGATCAGGAAATCAGGGCCGAAGGTCGGCGTTTCGCCGGAATAGGCGCGCGCGGCGACGTCGGAGGGTTCTTCCCGCGCCAGCGCCGCGATCGCGCGCACGGCGGCCATCTTCATTTCTTCGTTGATTGCGCGCGCGCCACAGTCGAGCGCGCCACGGAAGATGTAGGGGAAGCACAGCACGTTGTTGACCTGGTTCGGGAAGTCCGACCGGCCAGTACAGATCATCGCGTCGGGACGGGCGGCTCGCGCCTCTTCCGGCATGATCTCAGGCTTTGGATTGGCGAGTGCCAGGATCAGCGGCTTCTCGGCCATCTGGCTGAGCAGTTCGGGCTTCAGCACGCCGGCGGCGGACAGGCCCAGGAATACGTCGGCACCGCCGATGACATCGCCCAGCACGCGGGCGTTGGTGTCCTTGACGTAAGGGTCCTTCCAGCGGTCCATTTCCTMGACACGGCCCTTGTGGGCGACGCCGAAGCGGTCGGTGACCCAGATATTCTCGACCTTGGCGCCAAGCGATACCAGGAGGTTGAGGCAGGCAAGCGCCGCCGCACCCGCGCCGGACGTCACGATCTTGATATCCTCGATGTTCTTGCCGGCAAGCTCCAGGCCGTTCAGCACCGCGGCCGCGACAATGATCGCGGTGCCGTGCTGGTCGTCATGGAAGACCGGGATGCTCATCTTGGCCTTGAGCTGCTCTTCGACGTCGAAGCACTCAGGCGCCTTGATGTCTTCGAGGTTGATGCCGCCGAAGGTCGGCTCCAGTGCCGAGATGGTGTTGACCATCTGGTCGATCTCGGGCGCGTCGATCTCGATGTCGAAGACGTCGATGCCGGCGAACTTCTTGAACAGGACGGCCTTGCCTTCCATCACCGGCTTGGATGCCAGCGGGCCGATATTGCCGAGACCGAGCACGGCGGTGCCGTTGGAGATCACAGCAACGAGATTGGCACGGCCGGTATAGTCGGCGGCGGTTTCGGGATCGTCCTTGATGGCGAGGCAGGGCGCGGCGACGCCGGGCGAATAGGCAAGCGCCAGGTCGCGCTGGTTGCCGAGCGGCTTGGTCGCCTGGATTTCGAGCTTACCGGGAACCGGGTACTTGTGGAAAAAGAGCGCGGCCTGATCGAGATCGGAGAGCGCTTCCTTCTTCTTGTCGTCCCCGGCCATTTTTCGCTCCTTACAGATTCCGCTTCAAAGGCCGTTATTAGCACGACCCTGGCATTTTTCGAGGTGTCAACGGCTAGATGGCAGTTGAATCACTTTCAATTGTTGGAATGGCAATCATTCCAACCGCTTGACGTAATTTGCTGAGATGTCGTTTCAGCTTTGGTGGTGCTCAGAACGAGCTGACATAGAGCCCGCCGTCGACCGGAATGTTCTGGCCGGTCATGTATCCGGCATGAACCGAGCACAGGAAGGCGCAGATCTGGCCGAATTCCTCCGGCGTGCCAAGCCGGCCAGCCGGAATTTCAGCGCTCAATCTAGCGCGTCTCGCCGCCCCTTGCGCCGGGTCTTCGATGCTGCCCGGCTCATGCGGTCCGCGCAGGCGGTCGGTGTCGAGCTTGCCCGGCAGCATGTTGTTGATCGTCACGTTGCGGTCGGCGACAGTTCGCGCCACACCCGCCAGGAAGGCGGTGAGACCGGCGCGCGCCCCCGACGACAGGTCGAGGCCGGGGATTGGCGTGTAGACCGACAGCGATGTGATGTTGACGATGCGCCCGAAGCCGCGCTCGGCCATGCCGTCGATCACCGCTTTGACCAGCTCGATCGGGGTGACCATGTTGTTGGTCACGCCTTCGAGGATCTTGGCGCGGTCGAGTTGGCGGAAATCGCGGTAGGGCGGCCCGCCATTGTTGTTGACCAGGATGTCGGGAGACGGGCAGGCGGTGAACAGCGCCTTCTGCACCTCGGGATCGGACACGTCGCCGACGATTTCCGTCACCTTCACGCCGAATCGCTGGCGGATCTCCGTCGCCGTGCGGCTGAGCGCTGCGGCGTCGCGGCCATTGACGAAGAGCTCGCAGCCCGCTTCGGCGAGTGCGATCGCGCATCCCTTGCCGAGCCCACGGCTCGACGCGCACACGATGGCCTTCTTGCCCCGGATTCCGAGATCCATGATGTCTGTCTCCTGTCGGTGATGGCGCACCCTATGTCCAAGGGGCGGCTGCCGCAACCGTCATACGCCTGTTGCATGAATCTGGGCATAGCCAGCGCGACAGCAACGGGTCAAATGCCATGTCCGGCACCAGCACACGCAGATTCCGAGCGCTTTTCATCTCCGACGTCCATCTCGGTTCGAAGGCGGCGAAGGCCGAGTATCTGATCGACTTCCTGCGCCATCACGAAGCCGAAAGCATCTATCTCGTCGGCGACATCGTTGACGGCTGGCGTCTGCGCCGCGCATGGCATTGGCCGCAGGCGCACAACGATGTCGTGCAGAAACTGCTGCGCCAGGCCCGCAAGGGCACTGCGATCACCTATATCGCCGGCAATCACGACGAGTTCGCCCGCATGTTCCAGGGCGTGCATTTCGGTGGCATCGTCGTTGCCGACCGCGCCATCCATGAGGCCGCCGACGGAAAGCGCTTCCTGGTCATCCATGGCGATCAGTTCGATGCCGTGGTGCAGAACGCGCGCTGGCTCGCTTATCTCGGCGACTTTGCCTACGACGCGGCCATGGCGCTCAACCGCCTGGTGGCACGCTTCCGCCGCACCTTTGGCATGCCCTACTGGTCGTTCTCGGCCTGGGCCAAGGTCAAGGTCAAGAAGGCGGTCAACTTCATCGGCGCCTTCCAGGATGTGCTGACTGACGAGGCGCGGCGTTCGGAGGTCGACGGCGTCATCTGCGGCCACATTCACCACCCAGTGATCGAAAAATTTGGCGGCATCGACTACATCAACACCGGCGACTGGGTCGAAAACTGCACGGCGGTGGCCGAAAACTTCGACGGCACCTTCGTCATCCTGCGCTGGCCGCATGTCCTGGCCGGCAAGCTCGTCAACGAACCCTTCGTTCCCATGGTCGTCGACCAGCGGGTCGACAAGGCCGCCTGAGCGGACACTGGCCATGTGTGTTTCCAATTACGTCTCGCGCCACCGCCGAGAGGGCCCAGGTCACGCTGAAATCGATTCGCTTGGCGGAGCGCAGCCTGTGCATAAGCGGGCGCAACGTCTCGGCGCAGACGAACGTCCGGTGGTCGGGGTGATGGCGCATGGCAGACACAGCATCAGGCGCGTGGTCCAACCTTTGCTCTGTTCGACAGACCCGGCGGCTTTCGTGCGGCTGGCACCCATGGTAATGGGTCAGGCAAATCGGTGAGGCTTGTTTGGTTCGGGTCGCGCCCGGACCCGCATATCTGCCATGAAGCTTCCCCCACTCACGCCAGAACAGCAGATCAAGCCGCAGCGCTTCGAACTGCGTATCTCACTGCTTTTCGCGGCACTTTTCGTGCCGATGGGCGTGCACCTGCCATATTTCCCGCTGTGGCTCGAAGCCAAAGGGTTCGACCCCGAGCAGATCGCCATCGTTTTGTCGGCGCCTATGTTCCTGCGCGTCATCACCACGCCGCTGATCGCTGCTATGGCTGATCGCGCCAAGGATCGCGCCAACGTCTTCATCTTCCTCGCGGCGTCGGCTTTGCTGCTGTCACTCGGCTACTTCCTGGAGCCGACCTATCTCGTCGTGCTCGCGGTTTCGCTCGCACTTTCGGTGGTGTGGACGCCGCATTCGCCGATCGCCGATTCGCTGGCGCTCTCGGGTGTTCGCCGCTTCGGTTCGGATTATGCCGCGATGCGCATCTGGGGCTCGATCGCCTTTCTGGCCGGCAGTCTTGGCGCGGGTTTTGTCCTGTCGCTGACAGGGGCCGATGCCGTGCCGGCAATTATCTCCATCGGCCTGCTCGGCTGCTTCCTGATGTCGTTCATCACGCCGCGCCTCGGCCGGCCGAGACTTGCCTCGCCGCTGTCGGCGACCGACATGCAGCAGGCCGCGCCCAAGCTGTTCAACCGTTACTTCCTGCTAATGGCCGGCGGCACCGGCGTCATCATCGGCAGCCACGGCTTTCTCTACGGCTTCGTGTCGATCTACTGGAAATCGCTCGGCATCAACGAAACCGTCGTCGGCCTGCTCTGGAGCTGGGGCGTGGTCACCGAGATCGTGATGTTCATGTTCTTCACGCGCCTGTTCGGCTCCAAATCCACAGCCTCGGTACTGATTTTGGCCGGCATCGGCGCGATCGTGCGCTGGGTCGCCTATCCGTTGATCTGGCCGCTCGGGCTAGGTGTCCCTGGCTTCTTCGCCGTGCAGAGCCTGCATTCGGTATCGACAGCTCTGGTGCTGATCGGTGTGCAGAAGCTGATTGCCGAGTCGGTGCCTGAAGAGCGTACCGGAGCGGCCCAAGGCGTCGCCTATTTCGCCAATGGCATGTCGATGGCGATCGTGACGCTGCTTTCAGGCCCGCTCTACCAGCGGTTCGGCGTCGACGGGTTTTATTTCATGGCCGTCGTTGCTGCGTGCGCGATCGTGCTTGTGGTTCTGGCGTCCCGCTCAGCCCCAAAGCTCGGGCAGGGGCGGCGACACCGTTGAGCCCTCGTAGATAAGCCGCGGCGAGCGGTCGCGCGCCAGAAGCAGCGGGCCGTCGAGGTCGACGAATTCGGCGTCCTGGGCAAGCAGCACAGCAGGCGCCATGGCGAGCGACGTGCCGACCATGCAGCCGACCATCACCTTGAAGCCAAGGGCGCGCGCTTGATCGCGCAGTTCAAGCGCGGCCGTCAGCCCGCCCGATTTGTCGAGCTTGATGTTGACCGCATCGTAGAGGCCCTTGAGCTTGCCAAGATCGGCCGCGATGTGAACGCTCTCGTCAGCGCAGATCGGAATCGGACGCGCAATGCGGCCAAGGATCTGGTCAGCGCCGGCTGGCAGCGGCTGTTCGATGAGTGCGATGCCGAGTTCGGCTGCCGCGGCAAGGTTCGCGACGATATTGGCATCAGTCCAGCCTTCATTGGCGTCAAGGATGATGCGGCTGTTGGGGGCCGCTTCGGTGACGGCGCGGATGCGGGCGATGTCGTTGTCGCCACCGATCTTGACCTTGAGCAGCGGCCGCGACGCGTTGGCGCGTGCTTGTGCCGCCATCGCCTCCGGCTCGCCGAGCGATAGCGTGTAGGCGGTCTCAAGTGCACGAGGCGAGGCAAGCCCGAGCCGCGATACGACTGACAGGCCGCTTGTCTTCGCCTCCAGGTCCCACAGCGCGCAGTCGACGGCGTTGCGGGCAGCACCCGCCGACATCAGCGTCAGCAGATCGGCGCGGGAGGCGCCGTTCTCGATCTCGCGGCGCGCCTTTTCGATCTGCTCCCGCACGCTCTCCAAGGTCTCGCCATAGCGCTTGTAGGGCACACATTCGCCACGCCCGATTAAGTCTGATTCGGCTATCGTGCAGGTGAGGACTTCGGCTTCGGTCTTGGAACCACGCGAGATGGTGAACGTTCCGGCGATGGGAAAGCGCTCATCTACGACCGAAAGGACACGCGACATGAAAATCTGCTCCGTTCAACTGCTTGGCGTGGTTGCGAAAATCGACATGCCGCAGCCGACGCGTTAAGTAGTGTGCCATGTTCACCATCGGCAAACGGGAAGCAAGCGGCGGGGCAGCCGACGGCCGAGATCACCGACCGCAAGTTGCTGTGGCGGAACGCGAAGGCGTGCTTGCCTGCGTGTTCACCGGCATCTGGACCACCCGCACGGTTGCTTTCGTCGACGCCGAAATGCGCAAGATCGAGGCGCGCAAGGGCTTTGCGACGCTGGCACTCGACCTTTCCGGCATAGAGAAGATGGACACCGCCGGTGCCTGGGTCATCGACCGACTCGTCAGTGCCAATGAGAAAAAGGGCGTTGAGGTCCAGATGGAGGGCCGCAGCGATGTAGCCAAGATCCTTCTCGGTGCGGTCAGCGACGCGGTGCGGCGGGACGGCGAATCGGCTGGGGCAGGCGCACCCAATGTTGTCATCCGCTTGCTTGAGGCCATGGGTCGCCGCGTCTATGAGATGCGCGACGATTTCCTCGCCTCGATGAACATTCTTGGCGCGACCATCCGCGGCGCCCAGATGAAGCTCGGGCG
>NZ_JBFUKO010000303.1:0-6590 GCF_056400805.1 Aminobacter sp. P4_H6_2 | reverse complement strand
GGAGAATATGTTGTCGGCTTGCAGGTAGGTGTAGCGGACGACGTTGAAGTAGATGTAGTGGGCATAGAGCCGGAAGTAGTTGCGGCGCACATTGTCGAAAAGCTCGCTTGTGGTTGCGGGCTGGGCGCGGTCAGCATGGTCCTCGCCATAAACCAATTCCTTGCGGTAGGCTGCCTCGACACGCTGATTGCGGAACTGCAGACCGGGCAGCTTGATGCCGGCGAGCATGACCGACAGCGTTCCAAGCGCGCACCAACCGATTGCCGCGACAAGGAGCGGGTGTGGAACCGCGCCGATGATCGGCAACTCGGTGATATGCTTTTCCAACTCGATCAAGACCGGCAGGAAGGCGATCAGCGTCATGATCGACGCGACAAAACTCGCCCCCAGATCCTCCATGATCTGAGCGAAACGCATCGTATCCTCCTGGATACGCTGCGAGGCACCTTCGATGTGGCGAAGCTTGCTCCAGTTTTCCACGAAGTAGCCGTTCATCGCCGTTCGCCAGCGGAATATCCAATGCTGGACGATAAATGCGTTGACGACTGAAACATTCATACCGATCAGCGCCAGCCACGCGAAGCTGGCAGCCCCCTGATAAAACTCGGCATTGGTCGAGTTGGCCGTCCCGGCCATCAGGCCCTGAACGTAGTCGAAGAAGGGTCCGTACCAGTTGTTCACCGCCACGCTGACCTGGACGTTGAAGTAGATCATGAAAAGGATGACGGAGGTGACGAGGATTGACCAGGACTGCCAGGGATGGGGCGAATACCAGTTCCAGAAAGCGTAAAACAGCAGAACGCCGGCCACAAAATAGATGTAGAACCACAAGAAGGGCGGCGACCAGAACACCGAGATGCCGATAATCGGTGGGACGCCTGCAGCCGCGGGCGGCAGGCCGACGGTAGCGCCGAGCTGCGCCCCACCGAAGAACCAGAAAAGAACAAGCGCAAGGCTCCAGAGGGCGGCCGAGGAGAAAAACAGCTTCGGCTGCGGGAAGAAGGATACGAACACGGTCCCGGGTTCCTTTCGGAGACGGCGGCATTGCCAATTGGCCGCATGAAGTCACACTTCGCGACACAAGGGAATCCCCGGCGGCGGCCGGTTGTTGCAATGCGTGCCGGATCGTGGCGATTTTCCGCACCTGAATATTACAGTTTGGTCATTTACAAAATCCGGGGACGAGATGAACCAGTCAGCCTTTGCCGCAGCCGGGCTCTACGCCGCGCTGAACACCTTCATTCTGTTGTGGCTGACGATGGCGACGGCACTGGTCAGGCGAAAGCACATGGTGCTGATCGGTGACGGCGGGATCGAGCATCTCGGCCGCACGATGCGCGGCCATGCCAACGCCATCGAAAACGTGCCTGTGATGCTGATCCTGCTTGGGCTTGCCGCGGCACTGGGCGCGCCGGCGGCGGCTATCCATGTGCTGGGCTTGGTGTTCACTTTCGGCCGCGCCGTCCATGCCTGGCATTTCACCCACCCGCGCGGGCAGCAATGGCAACGGGCGACCGGCTTTGGCCTCAGCATACTGACGCTTGTGGCAGCGGCGCTCGGCGTGCTCGGCCATGCGGTCATGCTGCTTTAGGCGCGGCAGGCTCTCTCACCCAACGCAGGCAAGGAACGGCGAAAACCTGGGTTGAACGGCAGGTCGCCAAGCTCGCGGGCATCCATGCGCTCGATGTCGGGATGAGACAGCGGATCGCGCATCCAGCCAAGAAAGCGTTCGCGCTCGGACTCAGGGCTGGACGGCGGAGCAAACAGCAGAGCATGCAAACTTGAGAAAATCTTCATTTGCCTTCTCCTAAGGCGTTGATCCTCTCATTCAAAAATCGCTACAATCCCCCAGTCTTTCAATCAAGAACTTGGCGGCTGGAGTTTAGAAAATCTTGAATTCCAACCTCAATCGCGTCCACCTCAACGGGCTCCGCGCGGTGGAGAGCGTGGCGCGCGGCGGCTCGCGGGTCAAGGCCGCCGAGGAACTGGGCGTTTCGGTGAGCGCGGTGAGCCAGCAGATCACCCGCACCGAACGCCAGCTCGGTCGCGCGGTTTTTCGGCGCAGCGGCTCGGGGCTGGTGCTGACCAGCTTCGGGACGGAATTCACGCGCCGGCTGACGTCGGGATTCCAAGAGCTTGCACGCGCGGTCGCCCTTGCCGACGAGGCGAGTTCGAAGATGCTGGTGGTGTCAGTGGCACCCGCATTCGCCTCGCGCTTCCTGGTGCCGAGGCTTGCTCGCTTCAACCAGCGCTTTCCCGATTTGAAACTCAGGATCGACGCCTCGACCGGGCTTGTCGATCTCGGCCATTCCGACGTCGACCTGGCGATCCGCATGGGCGACGGCAAATGGCCCGGCGTGCGGGCCCAGCTACTGCTGGCGCAGGAGGTGTTTCCTGTCTGCGCGCCCGCACTTGCGGTGAAGCTGAAGCAGCCGGCCGACATCGCCCAACTTCCCGTCATCGCCGACGAGAGCACGATGATCAGCTGGGAGCGCTGGTTCGAGGCGGCGGGGCTTGCGCCCTCCCCGGTGCTGCCGGCGGGGCCGTCCTTCACCGACCCGATCCTCGGCATCGACGCGGCGATCGCCGGCCAGGGCGTKGCGCTGGCCTGGCAGCTGCTTGCCGCCGATGCGCTCGCCGACGGGCGGCTGGTGGCGCCCTCGGCATCACGGTGGCGAGCGGGCTCGGCTACTATCTGGTGACGCAGGCTGCCGAACGTGCGCCGCGCAAGGTCAGGGATTTCTCAGATTGGTTGAGCGAAGAGATCACAGCGACCATGGCGCGGTTTGGCTCGGCTCAGCCTGGGAAGGCAGCGTCGTAGATCTCGGGCTTGAAGCCGACGATGCGGCGCTCGCCGAGGTCGAGCACGGGACGCTTGATCATCGAAGGCTGGGCGAGCATCAGGGCGATGGCCGTGTTTGCGTCGAGGCCGGCCTTGTCGGCATCGGGCAGCTTCTTGAAGGTGGTGCCGGCGCGGTTGAGCACGGTCTCCCAGCCGAATTCCCCGACCCATTTTTCAAGCCGCTCGCGGTCGATGCCTGAAGCCTTGTAGTCGTGGAACTCGTAAGCGAGACCATGGCCTTCGAGCCAGGTGCGCGCCTTCTTGATCGTGTCGCAGTTCTTGATCCCGTACATGGTCGGACGGTTCTGGGTGATGGGCAAGTTCGCCTCCGCGCGACAGGCCTGCGGTGAGCTCCGACTCGGCCAATTCAGATGCGATTTTCTTCCTATATGATGCCTGTTTTGGCAAGCAGCAGGGCCGAGACGTAAAGGCCGAAACCAAAGACCGTATGCGTTGCCAAGCTGCGCAGCCGCGCGACGTTTGGCCGGGGTGTTTTCGACGCGGCGAAGCCAGCCCCCATGCCAGGCTGCATGATGAAGAACGGGGCTGCGACTGTTGCCACGCCGACGATCAGTGCCGGCAGCAGTGTCGGTTGACGCGCCCAATCGAGGCCCCACATTGAGAGCAGAAAGCCCGCGAAGACGATACCGATGGCATAGTGGGCACTCCAGCCGATGACACCCTCGCCGCGAACGGGCGACGCCTGAGCGATGGCGTCATGCACGAAGCGGCCGCGCGGGAAATGGCCGATCCAGCGGCCGACCATCGCGAAATTGAGCGAAGGGATGCCGAAGCAGCGCTTCAGGAACACGCCCCAGAGGTCCATCACGATCGTTGCGCCGACGCCGATCAAGACCGCGCTTCCAAGGATTTCCAGCACTGCACTTACCTGCTTTCATTGGCGGCCTGTCGAGGATTGCCTGCCGCCCCTGGCGGCTTCGCATCTCCGCGCAGCGCATCATTACATAACTTAATTGATTGATTGATGGAGGAATGCTAGCTTCGTGTCAATGACATCAGCGGAAACCCAGATCTTCGCCGACATCGCCGAACTCGCCCGAACGCTTGGTAACGGCCACCGGCTGATGCTGCTCGAGCACATCGCCCAGGGCGAACGTTCGGTGGAGCGGCTGGCCGAGCTTTGCGGCCTGTCCATCGCCAATGCTTCGCAGCACTTGCAACAGCTCAGGCGCGCCGGTTTCGTGCAGCCCCGACGGGACGGAAAGCATGTGCTGTATCGCCTGGGAAACGGGCCGATCCTGCCCCTGCTCGCAGCGCTCAGGCACCACGCGGAACACAACCGCTCGGAAATCCACCAACTCGTCGCCGACAGTGTTGGCCTGCGCGAAGGGCTGGAAGCGATCTCGTCAGCAGAGCTGCTGGCACGGATGCAGGAAGGCAGCATCACACTGCTCGATGTTCGCTCGCCTGAGGAATTCGCGCTGGGGCATCTGCCCGGCGCGATCAACATCCCTGCCGATGAACTCGAGCGCCGGTTCGCCGAACTTCCGGCGGATCAGGAGATCGTGGCCTATTGCCGAGGCCCCTATTGCATCCTCTCCGTCGACGCCGTTGCGGCCTTGCGCGC
The DNA here is from genome assembly GCF_056400805.1 of Aminobacter sp. P4_H6_2. Classification (NCBI taxonomy): domain Bacteria; kingdom Pseudomonadati; phylum Pseudomonadota; class Alphaproteobacteria; order Hyphomicrobiales; family Phyllobacteriaceae; genus Aminobacter; species Aminobacter sp. P4_H6_2. The sequence continues at coordinate 2,160 of NZ_JBFUKO010000303.1, read as the reverse complement.
GAAAGGTTGGCAAGCAAGCCGCCTGAAGGATGGCTTCCCGGACTGGAAGGCTGCCGGACTGCACGTCGAGACGGCGACGTAGGTCAATCCTATCTCCATGCGGTGCAGCTGAAATCGCGGCCGGCCGCGTCCCATGCTGACCTCGTCCGAAGCGATGGAGCGGCTCTTGCAACATGCGTTCAATCTAATTACATAGGAAGCTAATTATATTCATCCTAAGTGACAGGAAATGCGATGAGCGCCGACGTCCTGAAGAGCGCATTCTTCGATGAACTTCTGAAGGTCAACCGCAAGCTGCGGACGATGTTCGACGCCCGGGTGAAGAAGCGCGGGCTGACTTTGGCGCGCGCCCGGCTGTTGATGCAGATCGCCGAGCGCGAAGGCGACACTCAGGCGGAGCTCGCCGAGCTGATGCATATCGAGCAGCCGTCGCTTGTCGGGCTTCTCGACGGGCTGGAAAAGAAGGGGCTGGTGGTGCGCTGCACCACCGACGACGACCGCCGCGCCAAGCGAATCTTCCTCACGCCCGCCGCCCGGCGCGAAACCGATGGCATGATCGCCTATGTCGAAGAACTGCGCAGCCAGGTCCTGGCGGGCGTCGACGACGCCGATATCGAGAGCGCGACGCGCGTGCTAAGCATTCTAAGCCGCAACATCGGCGAGGCCGCCGAAGACTGAGTGGCGGAGATGCAGCAATCAGCAGATCCAGACGAGGACCGCGACGAGACAGCGGAGCCGCAGTCGGCCGACACCTCTGTACCGGCGCCCGCGCCTGCAACGCCCGCGCCGCCTGCCTTCGTGCCCAAGCCGCCGCTGATGGCAGCGGCCTATATCAGCGCATCCGTCATGCTGAGCCTGGCGCAAGGGCTCGGCATGAACCTCGTTTCCGCAAACATTCCGCAGATCCAGGGCTCGATCGGCGCAACCGTCAATGAGACGACATGGCTGGTCGCCGCCTATATGGCGCCCAACGTGTCGCTGTCGCTCGCCCTGATCAAGATCAGGACGCAATACGGTCTGCGCAATTTCGCCGAGCTCAGCATCCTCGGCTTCGTCATCGCTTGCGTGCTCAATCTGTTCATCAGCGACCTGCAATCGGCGCTGATCGTGCGCTTCATGAGCGGCATCGTCGCGGCCCCGATGTCGTCGCTCGCCTTCCTCTACATGCTGGAATCGTTCCCGCCCGAGAAGAAGCTCAACATCGGGCTGCCGATGGCGCTGACCGCGATCACGCTGAGCGCACCGCTGGCGCGGCTGATCTCCCCTTCCCTGTTCGACCTTGGCGGATTTCATGCCGTGACCATGTTCGAACTCGGCATGGCGATGGTTGCCTTTGCCCTGGTCTATGCCTTGCCACTGGCGCCGCAGCCGCGCGCCAAGGTGATCGAGAAGCTCGATGTGGTGAGTTACCTGCTGATCGCGGTCGGTTTCGGCTCGACGGCGATCGTGCTCGTGCTCGGGCGGCTTTACTGGTGGCTGGAAGCGCCATGGATCGGCATGCTGCTAGCGCTAGCGGTGGTGTGCATCACCATTGCCGCCGTCATCGAACTGAACCGCAAGAACCCGCTRCTCGACATTCGCTGGCTGGCAAGCCCGCCGATCCTGCATTTCACCGGGGTCTTGCTGATGTTCCGGCTTGTACTGTCTGAACAGGCGCTCGGGGCCTCCAGCCTGTTCCAGGCCCTGGGCATGAGCAACGACCAGACGCGCTTCGTCTACGGCGTCATCCTCGTCGCATCCGTCGCCGGCGGCCTGACCTGCGCCATGCTCATGAAGCACGGCAAGGAGGAGCGCATCCATATCGCGGCGCTGATCATGATTGCGGTGGGCGCCTACCTGGACAGCCGCGCCACCAACCTGACGCGGCCGGAACAGGTCTACTACAGCCAGGCGCTGATCGCCTTTGCCGGCGCGCTGATCCTGCCGCCAGCCATGAAGAGCGGACTGATGTCGGCGCTCAAGAAGGGGYCGAACTACATATTGAGCTTCATCATCGTCTTTTTGGCGACGCAGAGCCTAGGCGGCCTACTCGGTTCGGCCGTTTTCACCACCTTCGTCACGATCCGCGAACAATTCCACCACAATGTGCTGATCGAGCGCATCGCGCTGACCGACCCCATCGTGGCGCAACGTGTCGCCCAGCTCGGCGGGGCCTACTCC
>NZ_JBFUKO010000302.1:0-6595 GCF_056400805.1 Aminobacter sp. P4_H6_2 | reverse complement strand
CTTTCCGGGCGGCTTCGGCCGCCCGGCCCTTTCGGTTCCAGTAAAAAGAGTCGCCTCATGTCGGGCTCATGGATGACGACCCGCGCATGGCTGCTTATGCTGCCTTTGCTCGTGGTCATGATATCAGTCATCGGCTGGCCTCTCGTCGATACCGTGCGGCTTTCCTTCACCGACGCCAAGCTTGTCGGCACCGAGGGCAATTTCGTCGGTTTCGACAACTACGCCAAGATGCTCTCGGGCTCGAATTTCCAGCGCACGCTGGTGACCACGACCTGGTTCGCGGTCATCTCCGTTGCAGCCGAGATGATGCTTGGTGTTCTTGCAGCTCTTTTGCTCAATCAGCAGTTTCGCGGACGCGCATTGCTGCGCGCCTTGATGATCCTGCCCTGGGCTTTGCCGACAGTGGTCAACGCAACGCTGTGGCGGCTGATCTACAATCCCGAATATGGTGCGCTGAATGCCGCGCTGACGCAGATCGGTGTGCTCGACGCCTACCGTTCCTGGCTCGGCGAACCCAATACGGCGCTCGCGGCCCTGATTGTGGCCGATTGCTGGAAGAATTTCCCGCTTGTGGCACTCATCGCGCTCGCCGCACTCCAGGCCGTTCCACGCGACATCACGGCGGCATCGCTTGTCGACGGCGCCGGCGCCTTCTCACGCTTCCGCTTTGTCATCCTGCCTTATCTCCTCGGACCATTGATGGTGGCACTGGTGCTGCGTACCATCGAAGCGTTCAAGGTCTTCGACATCATCTGGGTGATGACCCGCGGCGGCCCGGCAAACTCGACGCGAACGCTGTCGATCCTTGTCTACCAGGAGGCGTTCTCGTTTCAGCGCGCCGGCTCCGGCGCGTCGCTGGCGCTGATCGTCACCTTGCTGGTGACGGTGCTGGCCGTCGCCTATGCCGCCTTGGTCAGGAAAGCTGCGGGGAGTACCAGCTGAYGGAACGCAAGAGCCCGCTTTTCACCATTTTCATCTACGCCTCGGCACTTCTGCTGGCCGCGGTGATCCTGGCGCCCGTACTTTGGATGTTCATCATGAGCATCTCACCGGCGGCGGATCTTTCGGCCAAACCCTTGCGCTGGTGGCCGCAGGAGGTCGACTTCTCGCGCTACCGCATGCTTTTGTCGACCGTGGAAAACAGCGCAGGTGCGGCCTTTGTCGCCTCGCTCTACAACAGCATCAGGATTGCCGGCATGGCGACGATCGCCGCAATCGCGCTGGCTATCCCGGCCGGCTGGGCGGTGTCGCGCACACCGACTGTGGGCTGGTCGCTGTCGATGGTCATCGCCACCTACATGCTGCCGCCGGTGGCGCTCGCCGTGCCGCTCTACATGGGCTTGTCCTATCTCGGCCTGCTCAACAACATCTTCGGGCTGGCGCTTGTGTATCTGACCATCCTGGCCCCGTTCACGACCTGGCTGATGAAGTCGGGCTTCGATTCGATCCCGCGCGAAATCGAAGCAGCGGCAATGATCGACGGCGCCAGCCTGTTCCAGACCTTGCGCATCATCACCTTGCCGCTCGCCGCACCGGTGGTGGCGACCTCGGCCCTGTTTGCATTGCTGCTCGCCTGGGACGAGTTCTTCTATGCGCTGCTGTTCACCTCCGACCTGCGCGCCAAGACGCTGACGGTTGCCATTGCCGACCTCGCGGGCGGCCGTGTCTCCGACTATGGCCTGATCGCTACGGCCGGCGTTCTGGCAGCGCTGCCGCCGGTGCTGATCGGTCTCGTCATGCAGCGCGCCCTCATCTCGGGCCTGACCAGCGGCGGCGTGAAAGGATGACCATGACCACACAGAAGCTAAGGCCTTCCGGACTCGTTGCGATCGACCGCGAAATGGCACGCCAGCATGGCGATGCATTTGCCTCGTTCGCCGAAAATTCCGAGATGGCCGCCAAAGTGGCTGTTTCGTTCGCAACGACCGGCCAACTGCTGCTGCTCGGCATGGGCGGCTCGCATGCTGTCGGCCGCGCCGTCGAGCCACTTTATCGTGCACTCGGCATCGATGCCATCGCCCTGCCTCTGTCCGAGCAACTCGGTCAGCCGCTTGTGCTCGATGGCCGCACAGTGCTGATGACGTCGCAATCGGGCGAAAGTGCCGAGGTCGTGCGCTGGTTCGCGGAAACGGGTGGCAACGCCGAAACCTTTGGGTTGACGCTCGAAGCCGGCTCGTTTTTGGCCCGCACGGCGCCATCGCTGGTCGGCGTAGGCGGCACCGAGCTTGCCTTCGCCGCAACCCGCAGCCTGACCGTCACCTTCGCACTTCACCTTGCCATACTGGCTGCGTTGGGCGAACACCCAAGTGGCGCGCTCGTGGCACTCCAGCTGCCTGAGATCGTCGACATCGGCGCAGCACTTTCGGCGTTGGAAAACGTCGCGACCGTCGTCACCTCCGGGCGTCGCCTGCAAGGCGTCGCCGAAGCGCTGGCGCTTGGCCTGACCGAGCTGTCGCGGCGCCCATGCTTTTCGCTTGAGGGCGGCCAGTTGCGTCATGGGCCGATGGAAATGCTGGGCCCTGACATAGGCGTCGTGCTGTTTCGGGGCCAAGATGCGACCGCCCCTCTCGTCACCGCCATGGCCGTGTCAGCTGTCGAAACYGGCGCGCCGGTTGTCATCTTCGACTCGTCGGGCGAAACACCTGTTGCGGGCGCAACAACACTTGCCTTCAAGCCGGCGACTGGAATGGCTGCGATCTTTGCAATGCTGCCGACGGCACAGCGCCTGATGATCGCTTTCGCCGATGCCCGCGTCGACGATGCCGGCACGCCGGTGCGTTCGACCAAGATCACCCGGAGCGAGTGAATGCGCCCGCTTGCGGTCATCGGCAACGTCAATGTCGACCTCATTTTGGGGCCGACGGCCCCCTGGCCCAAGGCGGGCACGGAGATCATCGTTGACCACGACGAACTGCGTGTCGGCGGCCAGGCGGGGAACTCGGCGCTTGCCTGGGAAGCGCTCGGCATCGACTTCGAGATAGCCGCCAATGTCGGAAACGACCAGTTCGGCCTGTGGCTGTGCGATGCCTTTGGCGACCGCGCCACAAAATGGGCCGTCTGCGCCGAGCGAACGACGCTGTCAGTCGGCATCACCCATCCCGATGGCGAGCGCACGTTCTTCACCACGCATGGCCACCTGCCCCGCTTCAGTCTCGCCGATGTGCTTTCCGTTCTCGATGGCAAGCGGCTTGCGGGCGGCTACGCGCTGTTGTGCGGCTCATTCCTGACCACAGACCTTGCGCGCGAATACGATTCCTTCTTCGACTGGGCGCATGGCCACGGCATCTCAGTTGTCCTCGACACCGGCTGGCCACCCGACGGCTGGACCGAGGCGAACTGCGCTTTGGCGCGCGCCTGGCTTGCGCGCTGCGAGTGCGCGCTGCTGAACGAGGTTGAGGCGACCACGCTTGCCGGCCTCGACAATCCGGCCGAAGCGGCTGCCGCACTTTGGTCCAGCATGGCCAAGGGCGCCATCGTCGTGGTCAAATGCGGACCGGACGGCGCCATCGCGATCGGCCCCGACGGCAAGCTGGTCTCGGCTGCGGCGCCTGCCGTGAAGGTTGTCGACACCATCGGTGCGGGCGACGTCTTCAACTCGGCCTTCCTTGCGGCCCTCGCCAAGGACCAGCCCCTCGTCGCTTGCCTGACTGCTGGAGTGCACGTCGCCTCGCGGGCCATTTCCACCTTGCCCCGCAGCTATGGYGGGTTGCCGGACTTTAGGGACGACGTTGCATGAGTGCGCTTGAAATCCAGAATATCCGCAAAAGCTACGGGGCGGTCGAGACGCTGAAGGGCATCGACATCGCGCTTCAGAGCGGCGAGTTCCTGGTGCTGCTCGGCTCGTCGGGTTGTGGGAAATCGACACTGCTCAACATCATCGCCGGGCTGGCCGAAGCGACGAGCGGGGACATCCGGATCGGCGACCGCTCGATCCTCGGCGTCCATCCCAAGGACCGAGACATCGCCATGGTGTTCCAGTCCTATGCGCTTTACCCCAATCTCAGCGTCCGCCGGAATATTGGTTTTGGCCTCGAGATGCGCAAGGTCCCGGCCGCCGCGCGCGACAAGGCCGTGCAGGAGGCTGCCAGGCTGTTGCAGATCGAGCCGCTGCTCGACCGCAAGCCGAGCCAGCTCTCCGGCGGGCAGCGCCAGCGCGTCGCCATCGGCCGAGCGCTGGTGCGCAAGCCTCAAGTCTTTTTATTCGACGAACCGCTATCGAACCTCGACGCCAAGCTGCGGCTTGAAATGCGCACCGAGCTCAAACGCCTGCACCAGATGCTGAAGACGACGGTTGTCTACGTCACCCACGACCAGATCGAGGCGATGACGCTGGCGACCCGCATCGCGGTGATGAAGGACGGACGGATCGAGCAACTCGGAACACCCGAGGAGATATACAACCATCCCACCACGCTTTATGTCGCCGGTTTCGTCGGCTCGCCGCCGATGAACATCCTCGACGTCACCTTGCGCAATGGCAAGCTCGAGATCGCGGGCTCCGATGTGTCGGTCCCGCTGCCGGCTCGCTATCGAGATTCGGTCGACGACGGCGCATTGTTGTCGCTTGGAATACGGCCAGAATCTCTTMGCCTCGCTGCCGCAGATGTGACCGGGCTCGCGCTGCCGGCGCGGATCGAGGTCGTCGAATTAACCGGTCCGGAGCTGGTCGCGACAGCCCGCATCGGCGGGCAAAAACTGATCGCTTGCCTCCCGCCACGGGTCCGTCTCAGGGAAGGTGAAAGCTGCACATTTGCCTTGGACGAAGATGCGCTGCATCTTTTCGATCCAAAGACTGGCGTGGCGTGCAAAGCATCGGTCTAAGAAGCCGAAGTCGGTTCATACGCCCCCCAATTCCTCTACAAAATCGCGAAACTGCTTCTAACAGAATTGGCCGACTGGCCTCTTGTGCCGGCAAAGCAACGGGCAGAAGTTAGCCCGGTTTGCACAGGCAATGATGCCTTGCTTCAAACGAGAAGTCATCGCCGGCTTGGGATGGACACGCTGGGACAGCGTCAAAGCCGACGGGTGTGAGGGAAAGCAGCGTTCGGCAAGGCCATTGGTTTTGATCCGTGGACAACGGGTCACATCTTGGTTCTGCGCGGCTTACGGCTACCGCACGCCGCATGGGAGGAAGCAAAGAGTGTTCGAGAAGTTTTTCAACCTGAAGGAACAAGGAACGTCGGTGCGAACCGAAGTGATCGCCGGCATCACCACGTTCCTGACGATGTCCTACATCATCTTCGTTAATCCCGAGATCCTGTCGTCGACCGGCATGGATCGCAACGCTGTGTTCGTGGCGACCTGTCTTGCCGCAGCGCTCGGCTCACTGATCATGGGCCTGGTGGCCAAATGGCCGATCGGCATGGCGCCGGGCATGGGTCTCAACGCCTTCTTCGCCTTCACCGTCGTTGGAGCCATGGGCTTTTCCTGGCAGCAGGCGCTGGGTGCGGTGTTCATCTCGGGCGTCATCTTCCTGCTGCTCACCGTCAGTGGCGTGCGTAGCTGGCTGATCGCGGGCATCCCGCATTCGATGCGCAGCGCGATCGCTGCCGGTATTGGCCTGTTCCTGGGCATCATCGCGCTGAAAAGCTCGGGCATCGTCGTTRCCAGCCCGGCTACGCTTGTGACGCTTGGCGACCTCAGCCAGACTGGGACGCTTCTGGCGATTGCCGGCTTCTTCATCATCGCCGCACTTGACGCGCTCAAGGTGCGTGGCGCGATCCTGATCGGCATTCTGGTGATCACCGTGGCCTCAATGGCGCTTGGTGTCAGCCAGTTCAACGGCATCGTTTCGATGCCGCCCTCCATCCTGCCAACCTTCCTGCAGCTCGACGTTATGGGCGCACTGCATGCTGGCTTGGTGCATGTCATCCTGGTGTTCGTGCTGGTCGAAGTCTTCGACGCAACCGGCACGCTGATCGGCGTTGCCAAGCGTGCCGGCCTGATCGAGCCAGGCAAGCCCAATCGCCTCGGCCGCGCGCTTTTGGCCGACAGCACGGCAATCGTCGCGGGTTCCCTACTCGGCACCAGCAGCACCACCGCCTATGTCGAAAGCGCTTCCGGCGTGCAGGCCGGCGGCCGCACCGGCCTCACCGCACTGGTCATCGGCGTGCTGTTTCTGGCAGCGCTGTTCTTCTCGCCGCTGGCAGGCTCGGTGCCTGCCTATGCCACGGCTCCCGCACTGCTCTATGTCGCCTGCCTCATGATGCGCGAACTCGTCGAGGTCGAATGGGCCGACATCACCGAGGCGGCGCCCGCCGCGCTGACCGCGCTGATGATGCCGTTCACCTATTCGATCGCCAACGGCTTGGCGTTCGGCTTCGTCAGCTATGCCGCGTTGAAGCTTCTGACCGGACGCCCCGGAGAAGTGCACGCGGCGACCTGGCTGGTGGCAGCGCTGTTCATCATCCGCTTCGCTTTCTTCGCTTAAAGCTCCAGCCTGGCGCTCGCGCCGAGAGCAAATGCCGCTGGGGATCGCGAATGCTGCCTCCGGCGGAGTTGTTTCGGATCAGCGGCTTTTCGCAGCTACTTGGGTGCGGCAGCAGCGGTTTCGCCCGGCGGCAAAATCCTGAACGTGAAGGTCGATACCTTCCGC
>NZ_JBFUKO010000301.1:0-6675 GCF_056400805.1 Aminobacter sp. P4_H6_2 | reverse complement strand
CAAATGATTAAACATGTTCGATGGCTCCGGTGAAAAGACCCTTCACTTCCTCAGGCGAACTCGCCGTAATCTGCTTGTCTGCAACCTTCCTGACACGCCGCATCACGATGACCCGATCCGCCACCGATAACACGTCAGGCATACGGTGACTGATCAGCACCACCGCTATGCCGCGATCGCGTAACTGACGGATAAGGTTCAGGACTTCGGCCACCTGGCGGACTGAAATCGCCGCCGTCGGCTCGTCCATCAGCACGATCTTGGCCTCGGAAAGCATGGTGCGGGCAATGGCCACCGCCTGCCGCTGCCCCCCCGACATCTGCCGAACGAGGTCGCGCGGCCGGGTTTCCGACTTCAGTTCCCTGAAAATCTCGCCGGCTCGCTTGTACATCGCCTTGTAGTCGAGGATGCGCAGCGGTCCGAATCCGCGGCGTAGCTCGCGCCCAAGGAAGACATTCCCCGCCGCAGTCAGATTGTTGCACAGCGCCAGGTCCTGGTGGACGATCTCGATGCCATGCTGCCGCGCTTCTATCGGGCGATGCATGATCAGTTCGGCCCCGTCCAGGCGCATGGTGCCATGGCTCGGCCGAAAGTTGCCGGCGATCATCTTGACCAAGGTTGACTTGCCGGCGCCGTTGTCGCCCATCAGGCCGACGACCTGTCCCGCCTCGAGCGAGAACGAAACGTCGTTGACCGCCTGGATGGCGCCGAAATGCTTGGAAATGTTGGCGAGTTCGAGAACTGCCACCAGCCTCTAGCCTCCCGAAACACCCTCGCTGACGTCCCGTACTGTCTTAGGCAGGGCGGGCGACTTCGATCTCCCGGCATCCTCCCAAGGAAATGCGAAGTTCTGCATTTACGCAAAACGCCGCGACAGCGTCAATCAATTGTCAGACGAATTCGACACCTGATGTGACAAAAATCTGTTTTGTCTGACAAATAGACGTTGACGGCTGCGCCGACTGGATATTAGCTAAGCGTGGGAGGATGAGCATGCTGATCCTTGTCACCGGTGCCACGGGCAAGGTCGGTCGCCACTTCATCGCAGGGCTGCTTGACGATCCGCGATTTTCCAACACCCGCATCCGCGCGCTTTGTCACAACCGCCTGTACGACGAAACCGACCGCGTCGAGGTGTTCCGCGGCTCGATCGCCGATCGCGACATCGTGGCCAAAGCCCTTGCCGGCATCACCCACGTCGTTCACCTCGCCACCTGCAAGGAAACGCCGGCGGACGTCATGGACGTGGCGGTCAAGGGATTGTTCTGGCTGCTCGAAGAGTTTCGGGCAAGCTCAACCGCCCGCCAGTTCATTCTCATCGGCGGCGACGCGGCGATTGGCCATTTCTACTACCGCAACGACGGGCCGCTCACCGAAGCAGCACCGCATCAGGCCTATCCAGGCAGCTACGCGCTGTCCAAGGTTCTGGAAGAGGTCATGCTGGAACAGGCCGGCATTCAGTACGGCATCAACTGGTGCTGTCTCCGAGCTCCGTGGATCATGGAAAAGGACGACTTCAGATTTACTCTATCCTTCGGCGACAACGTATTCGGAGGTCCAGACTGGAAGACGCTGGTGCCGGAATTCGACGCCAAGCGCTATGCCCAGGAAAACACAGTGCCATTGTTGCGGGACGCCGACGGGCGACCACTCAAGCGCAATTTCGTGCATGTCGACGATCTGGTTTCAGCCATCCTGGCGGCTATCGATCATCCGGGCGCCATGGGGCAACTCTTCAACATCTGCATGGATCGCCCCATCGACTATGGCGAGGTCGCAGCCTACCTCGCCCGAACGCGCGGTCTCGGATCGATCGACATAGCAAGCCAGTATCACTCGAACTGGATGGACAATGCCAAGGCCAAGCACCTGCTCGGCTGGCTACCAAAATACGACCTGGAATTACTCATCGACTCGGCCTGGCAATACGAGCGTTCGGAGAATGACCCTCGCATCGTCTGGTATCCGGGTTGATTTCGCGTGGCGGGCACGATGTGCCCGTTTGTTCAAAAGGGAGGAAACAATGAGGAAGGCATTATTGCTTGCAGCAGCAGTCCTGGCACTCAGCGCTGGAAACGCGCTCGCCAAGAAGCAACTCGTCATCGTCGTCAAAGGCCTCGACAACCCGTTCTTCGAAGCGATCAACCAAGGTTGCCAGAAGTGGAACAAGGAAAACGCTAGCTCGGAATACGAGTGCTTCTACACCGGCCCGGCATCGACCTCGGACGAAGCCGGCGAAGCGCAGATCGTCCAGGACATGCTGGGCAAAGCCGACACCGTTGCGATCGCAATTTCGCCTTCGAACGCCAAGTTGATCGCCCAGACCATCAAGACCGCGAACCCAACTGTTCCTGTCATGACGCTGGACGCTGACTTGGCCGCAGAGGACGCGGCATTGCGCAAGACCTATCTCGGCACCGACAATTACCTGATGGGCGCGCGCATCGGCGAATACATCAAGAAAGCCAAGCCCAATGGCGGCAAGATCTGCACCATCGAGGGCAATCCGGGGGCGGACAACATCTTGCGCCRCGCCCAAGGCATGCGCGACACGCTGACCGGCAAGAAAGGCTTGACCGAGTTGAAGGGTGAGGGCGGCTGGACCGAAGTAGCCGGCTGCCCTGTGTTCACCAATGATGATGGCGCCAAGGGCGTCCAGGCGATGACCGATATCCTCGCCGCCAATCCCGACCTCGATGCCTTCGGCATTATGGGCGGATGGCCGCTGTTCGGCGCACCACAACCCTATCGCGACCTGTTCAAGCCATTGGCCGCCAAGATCGCCAGCAACGACTTCGTCATCGGCGCTGCGGACACGATCGGCGACGAAGTGGCGATCGCGAGGGAAGGCTTGGTTACCGCACTCGTCGGCCAGAGGCCCTTCGAGATGGGCTACAAGGCACCATCGGTTATGATCGACCTGATCGAAGGCAAGAAGGTTGAAGATCCGGTCTTCACCGGCCTCGACGAATGCACGAAGGATACGGTCGACACCTGCATCCAGAAGTAGGCCAGAAGTAGGATCGCCAGCTGGAGCGCTCGGCACCCGGGCGCTCCAGCAAGCCAATGCGGATATGTGCAGTGCCGCTCGGATCCCGCGCGCACAATTGCCTGTTGCGCACATTGGAAACGGAACTGATCCAGACGAGATCAACTCGGTCTAATGCCGGACGGAAAATCAAAAAGAACCCGGGAGCCGGTCGTCGACCGCCCGCCTGCGATGCGGCGGCCCAACGCTGTGCGCATGAGCGGGTCGAGCGTGCATGCCTGGCTTGCCAGCGAGATCGGTCTCAGGATCGTTCGCGGCGACTATCCACCAGGAACCATCCTGCCCAACGAGGCAAAATGGTCGGAAACCTTCGATGTCAGCCGCTCGGCGGTGCGCGAGGCGATCAAGATGCTGATGGCAAAGAGCCTGCTAGCTTCGCGCCCCAAGGTCGGCAGCTGGGTCGAACCGAAGGATCGCTGGAACCTGCTCGATCGTGATGTACTGAGTTGGTACGCCGCCTCACCTGACCGCGAGGCCTTTCTGCGCACGGTGCAAGAGTTCCGCCACATCATCGAGCCCGAAGCAGCCGCGTTCGCTGCCGCACGCCACAGCGAAGCGCAGATGGGAGAAATCAGCCTGAGCTGCCGGGAAATGGGCCAGGCAACATCGCTGCAGGAACGTACTCTGGCCGACACTCGCTTCCACCTTGCCATACTGCGTGCATCTGGCAACGACCTGCTGGTGCCGCTTGGCGTGCTGATCGAATCCGCGCTCAATCACCTCTTTACCTTCGTCACGCAAGAGATCCAGGATGAACGCGCCCAAAGCCTGCATGAGGCGATCGAGAGGAACATCCGGCTGCGGCGCCCCAAGGCTGCGCGCAACGCGGTGCACAAGCTGCTGGCCAATACCGACGAAGTGATCGCCCGTTCGGGAAGGTAGGCGCGGCCGCGACCTGGGTTGAATCAGATATTTTCAGGTGGCGTCAGGTCGACGCCGTTGATGCGCCCGATGTGCGTCGCCAGCATCGGCACATAAAGTTCGGCCCCGCCGGCGGCGACGGCACCTGCGAATGAATTCTTGGCGGCATTGCCCAGCGGATTCGCCATTCCAGCGGAATCCGCCATCGATTCCAGATAGGTCAGATCCTTGACCGCATTGGCGAGCGAGAATTTGTGGGCATCACGATCGCCTTCCAGCGTCCAGCGCATGAAGGTCTGGTAGAAACCGCAATCCATGCGGCCGTTACGGATAACGCTGTCGAAACGGGCGGGCGAGATACCAACCTTGCCAGCCAGCGCCAGCGCCTCGGAGTAGAGTGCGGCATAGCCGAGCGACAGGAAATTGTTCAGGAGCTTCATGCGGTGGCCATCAGCAGTTTGGCCGACATGCACGACGCGCCCAGCCCAGGTGTCGAGCACCGGTTTCAGCCTGGCAAACATCGCATCGGAAGCTCCGACCATCGTGTCCAGCGTACCCTCCCACGCCTCCTTCGGCGTGCGGCTCAACGGCGCGTCGACCAATGTGACATCGAGAGCGGCAAGCTCGGCCGCCAGCGCCATCGTCGAAACGGGATCGGAAGTCGAACAATCGACAACCACCGAGCCCGCCTTCAGAGCCTCCTTGAGACCCTCTGCGCCGCGAATGACCTCCTCGACCTGGCGTGAACCTGTGACGCAGATGAAAATGACGGTCGAGCGGGCGGCAACCTCTGCAGCAGTCGAGACCTCGATAGCGCCGCGAGCGATCATGTCTTCAGCCGGGCCGCGGTTCTTGCGGCCTAGAAAGGTCAGCGGATAGCCTTTGTCGACGATGTTCTTGGCAATGCCATGGCCCATGAAGCCGAGGCCGATGAAGCCGATTTGCTCGCCTGCGTTGGTGCTGGTTGCCATTTTCCGTACCCATCTGTTCGCGTGTTGAATTCAGCTCTGTCGTAACCGATGATATTGTCTGACAATATCTACCGATCTGGCAGAATGTGGAGGACAAAATGTCGAAGCGGATCATGTTCACGGGCGGCAGTGGCAAGGCCGGACGGCATGTCGTGCAGTACCTTGTGGAGCAGGGGCATCAGGTTCTCAATCTCGACACCAAACCGCTCGACAATCCGAAGGTGCGGACGCTGATCACCGACATCACCGACAGCGGCCAGGTCTTCAACGCGCTATCGAGCTATATGGGGCTCCACGAGTTCGACCCGTCGCTGCGGCCGCAGCCGGTCGACGCCGTCGTGCATTTCGCCGCCATCCCCCGCATCATGCTCACGCCAGATAACGAGCTATTCCGCATCAACGCGCTCGGCACCTACAACGTGATCGAGGCGGCGGTGAAACTCGGCATCCGCAAGATCGTCATCGCGTCGAGCGAAACCACCTATGGTCTTGTCTTCGCCAATGAGCCGCGAAGCCCGCAGTATTTTCCGCTTGATGAGGAATACGACGTCGATCCGATGGACAGTTACGCCCTGTCCAAGGTCGTCAATGAAAAGACAGCGCGCGCCTTTGCGCTGCGCAGCGGTTTCGACATCTATGCCTTGCGCATCGGCAATGTCATCGAGCCGCATGAATACGAGCTGTTTCCAAAATGGTTCGCCGATCCAGGTTTCCGCAAGCGGATTGCCTGGAGCTACATCGATGCCCGCGACCTCGGGCAGATCACCGATCTCGCGGTCAAGAAGGACGGCCTCGGCTATCAGGTCTTCAACGCGGCGAACGACGACACCTCGTCCGACCTGCCGACGAAGGAGTTGATAGACCGGTTCTATCCTGGCGTGCCGCTGAAGCACGAACTTGGCGAGTTCGAGACACTGCTGTCCAACCGCAAGGTCAAGGATGTTCTCGGTTTCCGCAGCCAGCATGGCTGGCGGAAATATGTGCCACAAGGTTGATAGACGGCGAAGCTTGACAGCTTTCGCAGCCGGGACTGGCATTGAGTGAATGGCGGCGCCAGTCGCGCATGCTACCGGCGGATAGAATAAAAGCAGGAACGACGAGGAAGCATGCCGGAGCAGAAATCCAAGGAAATCTCAAGCCAGCCCGCCCTGTCCGTAGAGGACAAGCCGCCYACGAGCCGCCGGGCGAATGCCACCCGCATCTCAGGATCGAGTGTGCATGCCTCATTGGCCAGCGAGATCGGCCTCAGGATCGTGCGCGGCGATTACCCGCCGGGAACGATCCTGCCGAACGAGGCCAAGTGGACCGAGATCTTCGATGTCAGCCGCTCGGCGGTGCGCGAGGCCATCAAGATGCTGATGGCCAAGAGCCTGCTTGCCTCTCGCCCCAAGATTGGAAGCTGGGTGGAGCCCAAAGAGCATTGGAACTTGCTCGATCGCGACGTCCTGAGCTGGTACGCTGCCTCGCCTGACCGCGAAGGCTTTCTCAGGACTGTGCAAGAGTTCCGCCATATCATCGAACCTGAAGCAACGGCACTAGCAGCCGAGCGCCGGACCGATGAGCAGATGGCGGAGATAAGTCAGGCGCTGCACGATATGGCTAATGCCACCTCGCTGCAGCAGCGGACGGAAGCCGACACGCGATTTCACGTCGCGATCCTGCGCGCTTCGGGCAACGACCTGCTGGTCCCCCTCGGCGTGCTGATCGAATCCGCGCTGAATCATCTGTTTGTTCACGTGACCCGCGAGGATAGCAGTCTCCAGCGCGCGCAAAAGCTGCATGAAAACATCGAGA
>NZ_JBFUKO010000300.1:0-6687 GCF_056400805.1 Aminobacter sp. P4_H6_2 | reverse complement strand
CCGCAAGTGGACGCCCGACAATGAAAAGCTGATCGCCGGCTTCGACCCCACCAGCCTGTGTTATTCCCTCGTCGAAAATGGCGCTGCCAGCATCGTTACCGATTTCCGCCAGGATGGTGACGGGCTGACGCGTATCCTGATCCTCGATCGCGGCCTGACGCCTGCCCGAACAGGTGCTTTGTCGCAGCGGCTGATCGACATCGAGACCTATCGCACGCTCGCCATGCTTGGCCTTCCGGTGGCCTTGTCGCTATCGAGCCGTGTGCGCCGCATCGAGGACCGACTTGCTCAGGCAACGCGAGAGATGAAGGCCACCGAAACCCGCGACAGCCAGGCCTTGCTCGCCGATCTTACCGAATTAGCCGCCGAACTTGAGGCGGATGCTGCGTCGAGCCTCTATCGTTTCGGCGCCAGCCGCGCCTATGACGGCATTGTTCGCGAGCGCCTGGAAGCACTGGAGGAGGAGGTTGTGCCCGGCTACGACACCTGGGCCGGTTTTCTCAAGCGCCGCGTCGCACCCGCCATGCGCACCTGCCGTTCGGTCGAGGAACGTCAGGCCAATCTGTCACGCAAGCTGACCCGTGCCACAACGCTTCTGCGCACCTGGGTCGATGTCGAGGTCGAAAGGCAAAACCGCGACCTGCTCGCTTCGATGAACAACCGCGCCCGCCTGCAACTGCGCCTGCAGCAGACGGTCGAAGGCTTGTCGGTCGCCGCCGTGTCCTATTATGTCGTTGGCCTGATCGGCTACGTTGCCAAGGGCGCATCGACCGTGGATCATTTCTTCGCCCCCGAGATCGTCACCGCCGCCTCGGTGCCACTGGCGGTTCTGCTTGTCTGGTGGGGCGTGCGCCGGGTTCGCCGTGCCCATGAAGAGCCCAAGACGGCGGCCGGCGAGTAATTCGCGAGGCCTGACCTGCCCGAACGGGCAGGCCTTTCCCACCAGCGTCAGATTGACGCTGCGTGAACCTGATTGGATACCCATCCTGCACCCGACATGCGGGCGGTTTACAGGATGCCGGCACTACTGGTAAAAGCTTTTTACCAGTTGATCGATCGCAGGTGACCTATGTCCGGCCTATTGATGCCCAAGCCAGATGCGGCGACGCTGAGCCGGCGCGACGAAATCGTTGCCGACATGCGCATCATCGTGCCGGGCGAGGGCGTGGTCGATACGGTCAACGAGATGCGCGCCTTCGAAAGCGATGGCCTGACAGCCTACCGCCAATTGCCGATGGTCGTGGTCCTGCCGGAAACGGTGGCGCAGGTGTCGCGCCTGCTCAAATATTGCAACGACCGCAACATCCGTGTCGTGCCGCGCGGTTCGGGCACCTCGCTGTCAGGCGGTGCGCTACCGCTCGAAGATGCCGTGCTTGTGGTGATGAGCCRCTTCAACCGAATCATCGAGATCGATTATCCCAACCGCGTGGTCGTTGCCCAGCCGGGCGTCACCAATCTCGGCATCACCACCGCCGTTGAGCAGGACGGGTTCTACTACGCGCCTGACCCGTCCTCGCAGATCGCTTGCTCGATCGGCGGCAATGTCGCTGAAAATTCCGGTGGCGTGCACTGCCTGAAATACGGCCTCACCGCCAACAATGTGCTCGGTATCGAAATGGTGTTGATGAATGGCGAGGTCGTGCGCCTCGGCGGCAAGCATCTTGAAGCCGAGGGCTACGATCTGCTTGGCGTCATGACCGGCTCCGAGGGCCTTTTGGGCGTCGTTACCGAGGTCACCGTGCGCATTCTCAAGAAGCCGGAGACGGCGCGGGCGCTGTTGATCGGCTTTCCGACCAGCGAGCAGGGCGGCCAGTGTGTCGCTGACATTATCGGCGCGGGCATCATTCCCGGCGGCATGGAGATGATGGATCGCCCGGCGATCCACGCGGCCGAGGATTTTGTCCATGCCGGCTATCCGCTCGATGTCGAAGCACTGTTGATCGTCGAGCTCGACGGGCCGGGCGTCGAGGTCGACCATCTGATCGGCCTCGTCGAAGCGATTGCCAACGCCAACGGCGCCACCACTTGTCGGATCTCGCAGTCCGAAGACGAGCGGCTGACCTTCTGGGCCGGGCGCAAGGCGGCATTCCCGGCTGTCGGCCGCATCTCACCGGACTACTACTGCATGGACGGTACCATCCCGCGCAAGGAACTGCCGCGCGTTCTGGCGGGCATGCGCGAGTTGTCGGAGCAATATGGCCTCGGCGTCGCCAACGTCTTTCATGCCGGCGACGGCAATCTGCACCCGCTGATCCTCTACGATGCCAATGTGCCCGGCGAGCTTGAGAAGGCCGAGGCCTTCGGCGCCGACATCCTGCGCCTGTGCGTCAAGGTTGGCGGCGTCTTGACTGGCGAGCACGGCGTAGGCGTCGAAAAGCGCGACTTGATGCCTGAAATGTTCAACGAGATTGATCTCGACCAGCAGATGCGGGTGAAATGCGCCTTCGACCCCAATCATTTGCTCAATCCGGGCAAGGTGTTCCCGCAGCTTCGCCGCTGCGCCGAGCTTGGCCGCATGCATGTTCATCGTGGCCAGATGGCTTTCCCCGACATTCCGAGGTTTTGAGCGATGCTGCTCAAGCAATCCATCCTTGACGGTATCGCGCGCGGCGACATCACGCTTGCCTTCAGGCGCTGGCAGCGGCCGACGGTCAAGGCAGGCACCCGACTGCGAACGGCCGCTGGGGTTGTCCGCATCGGCAAGGTCGAAACTCTTGATGAGGCGGCCATATCCGACGCTGACGCGATCGCCGCCGGCTATGCCGACCGCGCGGCACTCGTCTTGGATCTGCGCGTCGATGGTGACCGGACCCTGTACCGGATTGCTTTCGACGGCATCGAGGTGGACCCACGGGTCGATCTGCGCAACAGCGAAGACCTGTCAGACGCCGACTGGCACGAGCTTGCGGGCCGCTTCGAGCGCTGGGACAAGACAGCGCCCGGCTATTTCGCGGCGATCCTCGGCGCGATCGCCAAACATCCCGCGACACCGGCCGTCGTGCTTGCCCAAGGCCTCGGCGTCGAGAAGCTGAAATTCAAGCACGACGTGCGCAAGCTCAAGGAACTCGGCCTGACCGAAAGCCTCGAAATCGGCTATCGCCTGTCGCCGCGCGGCCAGGCCGCACTCGAAAAGCTGCGGGAGCACCGGCTTTGACCACATTCACACCCACCACATCAGCTGAAGTCCTTTCCGCCGTCCAATGGGCGCTGGCGGAGGAGACGCCGCTCGAAATCCTCGGCCATGGTTCAAAGCGTGGCATCGGCCGTCCGCTACAGACCGAGCATACGCTTGATTTGTCGAATCTTTCGGGCGTCACGCTCTACGAGCCCGAAGAGCTGGTGTTGTCGGCCAAGGCAGGCACGCCGCTGGCCGAGATCGAAGCACTGCTTGCCGAAAACGGGCAGCAGCTTGCCTTTGAGCCGATGGACTATGGTCCCTTGCTTGGCGGCGAGCCGGGCCGCGGCACAATAGGCGGCGTGCTGGCCACCAATCTCGCCGGCCCGCGCCGCCTCAAGGCGGGTGCTGCGCGCGACCATATCTTGGGCGTCCATGCCGTTTCCGGTCGCGGCGAGGCCTTCAAGTCGGGCGGCCGCGTTGTCAAGAACGTCACGGGCTACGACCTGTCCAAGGCGATGGCCGGCTCGTGGGGTACGCTCGCCGTCCTCACCGACGTCACCTTCAAGGTCCTGCCGGCGGCTGAAACCGAGACCACGCTCACGATACGCGGCCTGCTTGACGACAACGCCGCGGCAGCCATGGCTTTGGCCATGGGCTCCAGCGGCGAGGTCTCGTCGGCAGCGCATCTGCCAGAGCTCATGGCCGCGCGGGTGCTCGACGGGCGCCTCGGCGGCGACCCCGCCACGCTTCTGCGTGTCGAAGGGTTCGGGCCTTCTGTCGCCTATCGCGTTGCCCATCTCAGCGATTTGCTCGGCAATGCCGGCCCTATCGAGGAGATCGCGGGCGAGACGTCGAAGACGCTCTGGCGCGACGTGCGCGATATCAGGCCTTTTGCCGATGATACCGACAAGCCTGTCTGGCGCGTGTCGATGCCGCCGGCCGATGCCCATCACATGGTGCTGGCCCTGCGCATGCAGGTGGCGGCCGATGCGTTCTACGACTGGCAGGGCGGCCTCGTCTGGCTGCGCATGGAGGGTGAGCCCGAGGCCGACTTGCTGCGCGCTCTGATAAAAAGGTTTGGCGGCGGTCACGCCACGCTGGTTCGCGCCGCGCCAGCCTGGCGTGCGGCACTTCCTGTCTTCGAGCCGCAGCCACCGGCGTTGGCGGCACTGTCGGCACGTCTCAAGGCCGAGTTCGACCCGAAAAACATCCTCAATCCAGGCCGCATGGTGCCGGGCGCCGAATATGCTACCTCTACTGCAATCACAGAGGGAGCAACTGCATGAGCGATACAACCCCGCCCGTCACCCCGCGCCAGACCGACCGCTGGCTCGAACCCGGCCAGACCAATGTCCAGGTCATCTACATTCTCTATCTCGCTGGCCTGGTGATCGGCGTCAGCGGCATAGTCGGCATCATCCTTGCCTATATGAATCGCGGCAAGGCTGGCGGCTTTGTCGAGACCCACTACACCTGGCTCATCCGCACTTTCTGGATCGGCCTGCTCTATGCGCTGGTCTCTTTTGTCCTGATGTTCCTGTTCGTCGGCTTCCTGCTGATGTTCGCCGTGGCCGTCTGGTTCATCGTTCGTTGCATCCTTGGCCTGCAGGCGCTTGGTCGCGGCGAGGCGATCAAGAACCCAGACAGCTGGCTTATCTGAGAAAGCCCAAAACGCCGTGCAGACCAATTTCACCCCCGCCCAGCTCGCCGATCCGCATGTCGCCGAGTCGGAAAAGATCCTGCGCAAATGCGTGCATTGCGGTTTCTGCACGGCCACCTGTCCGACCTATGTGACGCTCGGCAACGAATTGGATTCGCCGCGCGGCCGCATCTATCTGATCAAGGACATGCTCGAAAAYGGCCGGCCGGCCGACAAGGAAATCGTCACCCATATCGACCGCTGCCTGTCCTGCCTCGCCTGCATGACGACATGCCCGTCGGGCGTGAACTACATGCACCTTGTCGACCATGCTCGCGCCCATATCGAAGAGACCTATCGCCGGCCGCTGATGAACCGCTTTACGCGCGGCGTGCTGGCTGCGGTGTTGCCCTATCCCGCACGGTTCCGCGCCGCATTGAAGCTGGCCAGGCTCGGCCGGCCTTTTGCCGGGGTCTTTGACTCCGTGCCGGCGCTGAAGCCTTTTGCTGCGATGCTCAGGCTGGCGCCGGCCTCCGTGCCGGCTGTTTCCGCAGTAGCTTCGCCCGCCAGCCATGCCGCCAAGGGCAAGAAACTTGGACGCGTCGCCATCCTCACCGGCTGCGCCCAGCCGGTGCTTGAGCCCGGCATCAACGAGGCGACGGTGTCGCTGCTCACCCGGCTCGGCATCGAGGTCGTGGTGCCGAAAGGCGAGGGCTGCTGCGGTGCGCTTGTCCATCACATGGGCCGCGAGAAGGCAGCGCTGGCTTCGGCGCAGCAGAATGTCGACGCCTGGACGCGCGAACTCGACAATGGCGGCCTCGACGCCATCGTTATCACCGCCTCCGGCTGCGGCACGACGATCAAGGACTATGGCTTCATGCTCAGGCTCGATCAGGCCTATGCCGAAAAGGCTGCGCGGGTGTCAGCACTCGCCAAGGATGTCACCGAATATCTTGCCACGCTCGATCTGCCAGAGCCTCAGCGCAAGCCCGGCCTGACGGTCGCCTACCATTCGGCCTGTTCGATGCAGCATGGCCAGAAGATCACGCGCCAGCCCAAGGAGCTGCTTGCGCGCGCCGGGTTTATCGTCAAGGAGCCGCGCGAGGGGCACCTGTGCTGCGGTTCGGCTGGCACCTACAACATCATGCAGCCGGAGATCTCGGCTCGCCTGCGTGACCGCAAGGTCAAGACCATCGAGGCGACGGGCGCGGCACTTGTCGCCACCGGCAATATCGGCTGCATCACCCAGATCGCCTCGACCGCCAGGCTGCCGGTGGTCCATACGGTGAAGCTGCTCGACTGGGCCTATGGCGGAGACAGGCCGGCTGGCATTCCGGATATCGGCTGAACAAGCGAAGTAGGACGCTGTTTTATTACCTCCGAGGTCGTTGAAACAGATCAGTGCTGTGGCATTTTCCTCGTCACGCGGTCGCTGACTGGCCGAACGATTTCGAGGAGACTGACTTGAGCGTTACCTACCTTATCCGCTTCACCGTCCGCCCCGAGCAGCGCGCCCGCTTCCTCAAGCTCCTCAACGGCGTGCTCGATGCGATGCGCCATGAAGACATGTTCGTTTCGGCAACCCTGCACAGCGATCCGAGCGATGCCAATCATTTCCTGCTGCATGAAACCTGGGCCGATCACCAGGACGTGCTCGATGTGCAGCTCAAGCGGCCATATCGCGAGGATTGGCATGCCGCCCTTGAGGAGCTTCTGGCCAAGCCACGCGACATTTCGATGTGGCAGCCGTTGCGCAGCGACCACAACCAGAATTAGTTGCAGGCTTTGCCGCCCTTACGCATTGAACACGGCTTGTGGAACATGCGAATGTTTCGAGCGTTGCGGGACCTCGAAACATGGTAAAAGGCCCAATGTCAAAAATCAGCCGACGCAGTCTTCTGGCATTGGGCGCAACAGGCATTGCCTCTGC
>NZ_JBFUKO010000299.1:0-6711 GCF_056400805.1 Aminobacter sp. P4_H6_2 | reverse complement strand
TGATATGGAGCGCAGCCGCGCCGACGAGGAACGTTCCTCGTCGCGCAAGTCGCAGGTCGGTTCGGGCGATCGCTCAGAACGCATCCGCACCTACAATTTCCCGCAAGGGCGCCTGACCGACCACCGCATCAACCTGACGCTCTACAAGCTCGACCGGGTGATGATGGGCGAACTCGACGAAGTCATCAACGCGCTGATCTCCGATCATCAGTCCAAGCTCCTGGCTGACATGGGCTCGGATGGCTAAGCGCCCACTCGGCGAACTCCTGCGCCACGCACGCCAGCGGCTGGCCGGCGCGGGCATAACCGACGCGGCCTTTGATTCACGGCTGATCGTCGAACATTTTTCCGGCACGACGCGCACCGATGCGATTTCGTCGCCCGACAGGCTCGTCGGGCAGGTGGCTGAGATCGAAGCAGCGCTCGACCGCCGTATATCAGGCGAACCCGTCCACCGCATCTTGGGCTACCGCGAATTCTACGGCATGCGCCTCAACCTCTCCGCCGAGACGCTGGAGCCGCGCCCCGACACCGAAACGCTGGTCGATGCGGTCTTGCCCTTCGTCCGCGAGACTGTGGCGCGCGCGGGCATCTGCCGCATTCTCGATCTCGGTACCGGCACCGGTGCGATTGCGCTGGCGCTGGTCACCCAGGAGCCGAAAGCCGTGGCGATCGGTGTCGACGTTTCCGACGATGCGCTGGCAACCGCGGCGGCCAATGCCGCCCAGCTCGGCGTTTCCGCGCGCTTTTCAGCAAAAAAATCCGACTGGTTTGCTGAGATTCATGGTCTTCACCATTTAATAGTCTCAAATCCTCCCTATATAGCTTCACTAGAGATCGAGGATTTGCAGAACGAGGTTCGCAATTTTGATCCGCGCCGCGCGCTCGACGGCGGCCCGGACGGTCTTGAGCCATACAGAACGATCGCGTCGGGTGCTGCGCGCCATCTTGAGAAAGATGGCCTTGTCGGGCTCGAAATCGGGCACGACCAGCGGCGCGACGTGACTGAGATATTCGAGCAGGCCGGTTACATTTTGTTCGCCCAGCACAAGGACTTGGGTGGCAACGACCGGGTGCTCGTATTCCGGCGCTGACCATGGCCTTTCGGCACCGCAAAAAACCGCTTGGCAAGGAAAGTGAATGCCGCTAGGTTCCGGCAACCGGATGAGACGAAGCAGGCAGTGCTGTTAACGATTCGGTTTCCTTCGAAACTAGCTGCCTTCTTGCGTAGACGACGCTCTAGCTTCGTGCGGGGATCGTCCGGCAAGTGACATGAAACCGAAACAGGATGGCATGTGGCGCCGACGCAAGAATGTTGCGGGCGATCACCGGCGGAAAGTTACGAAACGGCAGGCCGCCTAAGTGCCCCCGTTCGGGTTATACTTCAACACAAAGAGAATCTGATGAGGCCACAACAGCAGAATAGGCGCATGCGCGGTCGTAACAACAATAACAACAATAACAACAGTAACAACAGTAACGGCAACAACAGCAACCGCAAGGGTCCCAACCCGCTTACGCGCAACTATGAGAGCAACGGTCCTGATGTAAAGATCCGTGGCTCCGCGCAGCAGATCGCCGAAAAATACACCACTCTGGCGCGAGACGCGCACAGCTCCGGCGACCGGGTGATGGCCGAAAACTATCTCCAGCATGCAGAGCATTATAACCGCATCATTGCCGCCGCCATGGCGCAGATGCCGATCCAGCAGCAGCAACAGAGCCGCGACGAGTTCGATTCCGACATGGATGACGAGCGCGACGACGATATGGGCGGCAACAACTTTGCCGAGGCTCCGGCCCAGCAGGTTCATGTTCAGCCGCAGCCGGTTGTCAACGGCACCGGCCCGCAGCCTGATATCGAAGGCACACCAGCCGAGGTCGCCCTCAATCCGGAAGCTGCCGGCGAAGTCCAGCCGCGTGAAGGCCGCCGCGAGCGCCGTCCCCGTAATGAGGGCCGTCGTCCCGAACGTCGCCAGCCCGACCAGCAGGTAGAGCCCCAGCAGGCTGAAGTTGAAGCCGTGCAGGTTCAGGCAGCGCCAATCGAGGCACCGCAGGCTGAAGCTGCGCCGGTGGTCGAGGCACAGGCGGTTGTAGCAGCCGAAGGCGAAGTGGAAGTTCCACGTCGCAGCCGCCGTCCGCGCCGTGGCGAACGCGCCCGCGCCGAAGGCGAAGCTGCGGCAGAGGGCGAAGYGCCCGCTGCCGACACCGGACTTGCCGCCGTCGAGAGCTGAAGCTTGGCCGGGTAACCGGAACATCGTGAAATCGTCAAAACGGCGGGGGAGAAATTCCTCGCCGTTTTTGTTTTTTGACTTCGATCAATGCACCTTGAGGGATATCGTCCTACTCACCATATCACGCTCAGTTGGGTCCGGCCCTTTTGGGCGGATCCGTCACCTTGAGCCTAACCGGTGCCGCAAAGCGGGCCGGGTACGGAATGGAGACATAGAATGAATCTTGAGAAATACTCCGAGCGCGTCCGCGGCTTTATCCAGTCCGCCCAGACGATGGCGCTTTCGCGCAACCACCAGCAGTTCACCCCCGAACATATCCTCAAAGTCCTTGTCGATGACGACGAAGGCCTTGCCGCTTCGCTGATCGAACGCGCCGGCGGCCGTGCCAACGACGCCAAGCTTGGCGTCGAGGCAGCGCTCGATGCGTTGCCGAAGGTCGAGGGCGGCAACGGCCAGCTCTATATGGCCCAGCCGCTCGCCAAGGTGTTTTCGACAGCAGAGGACCTTGCCAAGAAGGCCGGCGACAGCTTTGTCACCGTCGAACGTCTACTGACCGCGCTCGCCGTCGAGAAGTCGGCCAAGACCTCCGAGATACTCGCCAAGGCGGGCGTCACCGCGCAGGCGCTCAATGCCGCGATCAATGAAATCCGCAAGGGCCGTACCGCCGACTCGGCAACTGCCGAGCAGGGATACGATGCCTTGAAGAAATACGCCCGCGACCTGACGGCGGATGCCCGTGCCGGCAAGCTCGATCCGGTCATCGGCCGCGACGACGAGATCCGCCGCACCATCCAGGTCCTGTCGCGCCGGACCAAGAACAATCCGGTGCTGATCGGCGAGCCGGGCGTCGGCAAGACCGCCATCGCCGAGGGCCTTGCTTCGCGCATCGTCAATGGCGACGTGCCGGAATCGCTGAAGGACAAGCAGTTGATGGCGCTCGACATGGGCGCGCTGATTGCTGGCGCGAAGTATCGCGGCGAGTTCGAGGAGCGGCTGAAGGCCGTGCTTTCGGAAGTCACCGCGGCTGCCGGTGGCATCATCCTGTTCATCGACGAGATGCACACGCTGGTCGGCGCTGGCAAGGCTGATGGCGCGATGGACGCGTCCAATCTTCTGAAGCCCGCACTTGCGCGCGGCGAGCTGCATTGCGTTGGCGCCACCACGCTTGAAGAATATCGCAAGCATGTCGAAAAGGATGCCGCCCTTGCCCGCCGCTTCCAGCCGGTCTTCGTTTCGGAGCCGACGGTCGAGGACACCATCTCGATCCTGCGCGGGCTGAAGGAGAAATACGAACAGCACCACAAGGTCCGCATTTCAGATTCTGCGCTGGTTGCAGCCGCCACGATGTCCAACCGCTACATCACCGACCGGTTCCTGCCCGACAAGGCGATCGACCTGATCGACGAGGCAGGCTCGCGGCTGCGCATGCAGATCGATTCCAAGCCCGAGGCCCTCGACGAGATCGACCGCCGCATCATGCAGCTGAAGATCGAGCGCGAAGCGCTCAAGATCGAGAAGGATGACGCCTCCCGCGATCGTCTCGAACGGCTCGAAAAGGAGCTGGCCGGGCTCGAGGAAGAGTCGACCCAGGTGACCAGCCAGTGGATGTCGGAAAAGGAAAAGCTCGGGCTCGCCGCCGACCTCAAGGGCAAGCTCGAAGAAGCGCGCAACGAACTCGCCATCGCCCAGCGCAAGGGCGAGTTCCAGAAGGCGGGTGAGCTTGCCTATGGCCGCATCCCCGAACTCGAAAAGAAGCTCGTCGAGGCCGAAGCACTCGAAGGCCGCGGCACCATGGTCGAAGAGACCGTGACGCCCGAGCATATTGGTCATGTCGTGTCGCGCTGGACGGGTATTCCGGTCGACAAGATGCTGGCAGGCGAGCGCGAGAAGCTGTTGCGCATGGAAGACGAGATCGGCGTTCGCGTCGTCGGCCAAGGCGAAGCCGTGCAGGCCGTTTCCAAGGCGGTGCGGCGCGCACGTGCTGGGCTGCAGGATCCGAACCGCCCGATCGGCTCGTTCATGTTCCTGGGACCRACGGGCGTCGGCAAGACCGAGCTTACCAAGGCGCTCGCCGATTATCTGTTCGACGACGAGCATGCGCTGGTGCGCATCGACATGTCCGAGTTCATGGAAAAACACTCCGTGGCCCGGCTGATCGGCGCGCCTCCCGGTTATGTCGGCTACGAGGAAGGCGRCACGCTGACCGAAGCAGTGCGTCGCAGGCCTTACCAGGTGATCCTGTTCGACGAGATCGAAAAGGCGCATCCCGATGTCTTCAACGTGCTGCTTCAGGTGCTCGATGACGGCCGCCTGACCGATGGTCAGGGCCGCACCGTCGACTTCCGCAACACGTTGATCATCATGACCTCCAACCTCGGTGCCGAATATCTGGTGGCACTCGGCGAGGGCGAGGATGTCGACAAGGTCCGCGACGACGTCATGGGCGTGGTAAAGAGCGCGTTCAGGCCCGAGTTCCTGAACCGCGTSGACGAGATCATCCTGTTCCATCGCCTGCGTCGCCAGGACATGGGCAAGATCGTCGAAATCCAGCTCAAGCGGCTCGAAAAGCTGTTGTCCGACCGCAAGATCACGCTGTCGCTCGACAAGGATGCGATCGATTGGCTGGCCAACAAGGGCTACGACCCGGCCTATGGCGCGCGCCCGCTCAAGCGCGTCATGCAAAAGGAGCTGCAGGACCCGCTCGCCGAGAAGATTCTGCTCGGCGAAATCCTCGACGGCTCGACCGTCAAGATCACGGCAGGCTCGGATCGGCTCAACTTCCGCTCCAAGCCGACCGTGGTGACGGAAGCCGCGGCTTAAAGTGTAGCAATACTGGCGGGGCGCAGAATGACCTTGGACGAATACAACGGCTTCTGCGCCTCGCTGCCCCACACCACCCATGTGGTGCAATGGGGCGGCGCTCATGTTTGGAAGGTTGGCGGCAAGGTGTTTGCCATCGGCGGCTTTGGCGGTGGCGAAGCGCTTGCCGTCACCTTCAAGTGCTCCGAGATGGCCTTTGACATCCTCAAGGAGCAGCCCGGGCTCAGGCCCGCGCCTTACCTCGCTTCGCGCGGCATGACATGGATCCAGCGCCAGAACGACGAGAGCATGGATGGGGAAGGTCTCAAGGACTACCTCCGCGAAAGCCATCGTCTTATCGCCGCAAAACTTCCCAAGGCAACGCGCAAGCAGCTTGGCTTGCCCGCATAGAGCATGATCGCGAAAAGTGGGAACCGGTTTTCGAAAAAGATCCTGCTCCACCAAGAAGATAGAGCCCCATTCCGATTCTATCGGAATGGAACAGGCTCTAGAAGTGCCGTCATTTTCATGCCGCGTTCATGTTGGAAGGGTTAGCAGATCGTTATTTGATGACGGTGGATAATCATGATTCCACCGGGATCGCCTTGGGGGCGGTCGAGATTCGGAGAGATTTGGGGACCATGTTGCGCAAGATTATTGTGCTTTCGGCCGTGGCGACCGGGCTGTCGGTGCTTCAGGGGATGGCTGCGGTTGCACCTGTCGAGGGGCGCTTCGAGGCGCGCCGCGTGGCGACAGATCCGCATGCGATCCGCCTGGCGCAGGACACCGACGTCGAGATATTCTACGACGGCCGAGGAAACCGCGTGCTTGTCGATCCCTATACCGGCAAGGTCATTGCCGTGCAGCCGCCGGAGACCCAATACAATCGTCAGGCGCTGCGCCGCGAACTGCGCCGCCAGCAGCTGCAACAGGATTATCGCCAGGGCGACGAGTTGCTCGGCCCGGTGCAGAACGGCGGTTACTCCGACGATGCGCCTGCCATGCCGTCCGAGCCCTTTGGCGGCGGCGACGATTATTACAACAATGATCCCAATGCCTTTCCCGAGGCGCCCGGCCAGCAGCTTGTCGAACGCGAGCCGTTGCCCAACTCGGATGACCAGCTGGCGCTTCCCGAAAACCCGATGCGATCGGGTGGCGGCGCGTCCATAGAGCCGTCCATCGGCGTCAAGGGTCGCGAGGACGTCGCTGGCCTGCAGATCCTGCTCGATCGTGCCGGTGCTTCCCCTGGTGTCATCGACGGACGCTTCGGCTCCAATGTCGACAAGGCGCTCGCAGCCTATAACGAGATGACGGGCACCAGCCTCAAATCGACCGACGCCGCTGGCATCAAGCAGGCGCTGCTTGAGACCGGCGGCGACGCATTCGGCTCCTACACGATCACGCCGGAAGACGCGGCCGGCCCGTATGTCGCGTCGATTCCCACCGACTACAGCGAAAAGGCAATGCTCGAGCGCATGTCCTTCACCTCGGTCACCGAAATGCTGGCCGAGCGTTTCCACATGGACGAGACCTATCTCAAGGCGCTCAATCCGGAGGCCAATTTCAACCGGCCCGGCACCATCGTCAAAGTCGCCAATTTCGGCAAGCTGGTGAACAAGCCRGTCGCGCGCATCGTCGCCGACAAGGGGCTGAAACAGGTCCGCGCCTACAATGAGGC
>NZ_JBFUKO010000298.1:0-6724 GCF_056400805.1 Aminobacter sp. P4_H6_2 | reverse complement strand
CTGCAGTGCTTGGCTCGTGCAAATTCGGCAAACGCGCACAGGCTCGACGCAAAGCACGACCCCGGCTGCCTTGCCGGACTTTTTTTGAGGGAGCTGGCAGCAAATATTGGCGACGCGTGGCATTCAAAAAAGGAAGTAACCGAAATGGAGTGCCATTGGCTCCGGCAACCCGTCAGCCGCCGCGCACGACGTAGTCTCCGGTTGCAGCAATCGTGCTGCCTTGGTCACTTGCAATCAGCGCATCGCGCGGCGAAGTCTCCAGCCGCCGGCACCTGACTTGCCAGAGGCCTACAACTTCACCCTGTCGCAAGACCGGTGTTTGACAGCAGCAGCCATGGCGGATTTTGCGCATACATTTCCCGGATCAGGCTCTTGATCTCTTCGATACGGGCCGAGTTGTCCTTGCGCCGACAGCTCATGATCACCGGTGAGGTAGCCTGGGCGTCGGACAAGATGCGGTAGCAGACATCGTCGGGTCGCTGGCGCTGCGAAGGGGCAGGGATGATGCACAATCCCGCTGCCGCCGCCACCAGGCCAAGTGCGGTCTGGATTTCGCGGACCTCTTCCACCATCCCCAGCTCGACATTGAGATCGGCGAACAGTCCCAGGATCTCGTCGGCGAAGCTCGGGCGTGGCTTGGAGGGGTAGATCACCAGGGTCTCGCCTTCGATCTCCTTCAACGCGATCGGTTCGGTCGACAGCGACTTAGGATGCCCCTTTGGAAAGGCGACGACCAGTCGTTCCTCGCGCAGCGTTATCCGTTCCACATCGGGATCGCTCAGGCGCACGCGCCCGACGCCGAGATCGATGCGCCCGTCTTTCAGGGCGGCGATCTGCTCGACCGACATCATCTCGCGGATTTCGATGCCGAGTTCCGGCCAGCGGGCGCGCATGTTGCGCACCAGATCGGGGATGCCGCTATAGAGCGTCGAGCCGACACAGCCGATGATGAAGATCTCGCGGCGTGACTGCGCGATGCGGCGCGTCTGCTCGCGTATGTGCTCCATGCGGGAAATTATCTGGGATGCCTGCTCGTAGAAGAAGCGCCCCGCCTCGGTCAGCGCCAGCGGCCGGCTGGAGCGGTCGATCAGGACCGCGCCCAAACTCTCTTCGAGCTGTTGTATCTGGCGGCTGAGCGGCGGCTGGGCGATGTGCAATGTCTCGGCAGCCCTCGAAAAATTGCGCTCGCGCGCCACCGCGACGAAATAGCGAAGCTGCCGCATATCCATGATACTATACCTTCTGGGTATCGAAAACGACCGCGATAGTCTTGGACTGTTTGTCTGCGCAAAGCTAGCGTCTGCCATAGGAAGTTCGGAGGAAAATTCCGTGAGCTCTGGCGCCCGCATTGTCGAAATCGAGACCTTACTGCTTGATGTGCCTACGATAAGGCCGCATCGGCTGTCGATGGTGACAATGAGTGGACAGACGATGATGGTCGTCAGGCTACGCTGTTCCGACGAGGTTGCGGGACTTGGCGAAGGCACCACCATCGGTGGTCTGGCCTACGGGGCGGAGAGCCCCGAAAGTATGAAGCTAACCATAGACAAATACATCGCGCCGCTGCTCATCGGCACCGATGCARCCCGCGTTGGGCTCGTCATGGACAAGATCAGCGCCGCGGTGAAGGGCAATCACTTCGCCAAATGCGCGATGGAAACAGCTCTCTTGGACGCGCAGGCCCGCCGTCTTGGTCTGCCCCTTTCGGAACTGCTCGGCGGCCGCCGGCGAGACAGCCTACCGGTGGCCTGGACACTTGCATCCGGCGATACCGCCAAGGATATCGAAGAGGCCCAGCGCATGCTGGAGGCTCGCCGCCACAAGGATTTCAAGCTCAAGATCGGCCGTCGTCCGATCGACGAGGATGTGGCCCATGTCGCAGCGATCCGCAAGGCGCTGCCGGACTTTGCCAGCGTGCGTGTCGACGTCAACATGGCCTGGCGCGAGCGCGAAGCAACCTACGGCATTGCAGCACTTGGCGATGCAGGCTGCGTGCTGGTCGAGCAACCGGTCCCAGGCGTTGAGCCACTGGCAAGGCTGCAGGCGAAGGCCGGCATCGCGCTGATGGCCGACGAGATTTTGACAGGGCCGGAAAGCGCACTGACGGCTGCATCGAAACGCGCCGGCGATGTGTTTTCGATCAAGATCGAACAGGCCGGCGGCCTGTTTGCTGCCGCCAAAGTGATCTCGGTGGCTGAGGCTGCCGATATCGCCATCTATGGCGGCACGATGCTCGAAGGGCCGATCGGAACGATCGCCGCGGCACAGCTTTTCGCAGGTGTAAGCAGTCTCGAGTGGGGAACCGAACTGTTCGGGCCACTTCTCCTGACCGAGGAACTGCTGACCAAGCAGCTCATCTATGCCGACTTCGAGCTCAAGGTTCCGACCGGGCCTGGCCTGGGAATTGAATTGGACGAGGCGGCAGTGAACCGCTTCCGCCGCGACCGGACCGGAGCGTCCGCAACGCTTAAGGCAGTGGGGTAGAGCTATGCTTTTCCAAGTCGAGATGACCGTCAATCTGCCGCACGACCTTCCCAAGGAAGAGGCCGATCGGCTGAAGGCGACCGAGAGGGCGCAAGCCCAGGAACTGCAGCGAAATGGCAAGTGGCGCCATCTTTGGCGTGTTGCTGGCCAGTATGCCAATGTCAGCATCTTTGACGTGAGCGGACCGGGCGAACTGCATGAGATCCTGTCGGGCTTGCCGTTGTTTCCCTTCATGCAGGTCGAAGTGAAGGCTCTTTGCCGGCATCCGTCGGCGATCGCCGACGACGGCGCATAGGCGCCAACAAAAGGCTCCGATCCGCGCGGGAAGAGCGGATGAACAGGAGCGGAATTTAGTCAACGCGCAGAAATGCGAGCCAGAAAGGGAGGTTCCCCATGTCCAGCAAGCTCATTGAAAAGTCCGTCATCGCCGATCTCGCCAACCGCGCCAGCGGTCTAGACCGGCCAGGCGGCGACCAGCGCCTGAAGACAATCACCAATCGGCTGCTTTTTGATCTGTTCACCGCGATCGACGATCTCGATATCAGCATGAACGAGGTCTGGAGTGCCGTTGCCTATCTCGGCCAGGCGGCACGCGCCAATGAACTCGGCCTGGTCGCGCCCGGCATTGGCCTTGAACATTTCCTCGACCTGCGCCTCGATGAGGCCGAGCGCCGCGCCGGCTTGGCTGGCGGTACCGCGCGCACCATTGAAGGTCCGCTCTACATCGCCGGCGCGCCGCTGAGCAAGGCAACCGCCCGCCTCGACGACGGCTCGGAGAGCGGCGAGGTCCTGTTCATGCAGGGTCAGGTCCGCGACCACAACGGCAAGCCGGTCGCCGATGCGATCGTCGATGTGTGGCACGCCAATGTGCTCGGCAACTACTCGCACTTTGACCCACAGCAGCCGGCATACAATCTGCGCCGGCGCATCC
This sequence comes from Aminobacter sp. P4_H6_2, assembly GCF_056400805.1. Lineage (NCBI taxonomy): Bacteria > Pseudomonadati > Pseudomonadota > Alphaproteobacteria > Hyphomicrobiales > Phyllobacteriaceae > Aminobacter > Aminobacter sp. P4_H6_2. The sequence continues at coordinate 3,309 of NZ_JBFUKO010000298.1, read as the reverse complement.
AGACCGACGCGGATGGCCGCTACAGCTTCCGCTCGATCATGCCTAGCGGTTATGCGACGCCCGAAGGCGGCTCGACCGAGGCCCTCATGCTGGCGCTCGGCCGCCATGGCCACCGTCCGGCGCACGTCCATTTCTTCGTGTCGGCGCCCGGTCATCGTCACCTGACGACGCAGATCAACATCGAGGGCGACGAATATCTGTTCGAAGATTTCGCTTTCGGCACCCGCAACGACCTCATCCCGCCGGTCACCCGCATCAGCGATCCGAAAGTGCTGGCCGAACGCCAGGTACAGGAACCTTTCGCCTCGATCGATTTCGATTTTGTGCTGATGCCTGAAGTGGAAGGTGTAACCGACACCGTGGTCGAGCGCGAACGCGCAAGCGCCTGATGTTGGTGCGGGTGCGCCGGCCGAGGCGCCGCCCCTTTTCATCATGCCGAGTTCCAAGTTGAGGCCGCATCGAGCTTTTTCCGATGCGGCCGATATGAACGATCACCTCAACGTGCGCCTCTTCACAACCGTGCTGGGATCGCGGGCGGGCTGATCGAGCGATCTCATCAGCCTCGCCGCCGTCCGCCTTTTGCCGCACGAACCCTGGCGGTTGAAGCCCTTCCATGCCGGCGGAACCGGGTTCGCCCCTTCCTTCCAATGCTTGAATATCCGGAAGGGGCAGGGCCGGCCTGCTCCTTCCGTCAATTTGCGGAGACTGCGTCATGACTAACCGAACGGGACGTTTCGAAGGCAAGGCAATGGTCGTCACCGGGGCCGCGCAAGGCATCGGTCGCCAGGTGGCAATCGAAGCGGCTGCCGAAGGCGCGCATGTTGCGGTTGTTGACCGCTCCGAACTGGCCAAGGAGGTTGCGGCCGAAATCGTCGCCAATGGCGGCAAGGCATTTGCCATCCTGGCGGATCTCGAAAGCTGGMAGGGCGCGGAGGCTGCGATCGAACAAGCCCGCGCTGACCTCGGGCGCGTCGACATACTCGTCAACAATGTCGGCGGCGCGATCTGGATGCGGCCATTCGAACATTTCGACGAAACACAGATCGAAGCGGAAATCCGCCGCTCGCTGTTTCCGACCATGTGGTGCTGCCGCGCCGTGCTGCCGCTGATGATCGAGGCCGGCGGCGGATCGATCGTCAATGTCTCGTCGATCGCCACACGCGGCATCAACCGCGTGCCCTATTCGGCGGCAAAGGGCGCCGTCAACGCGCTCACCGTGGCGCTCGCCATGGAAAATGCCGAGCGCGGCATCCGCGTCAATGCCGTGGCACCAGGCGGAACCGACGCGCCGGTCCGCCGCATCCCACGCAACGATGCCGCCCAGGACGAACAGGACAAAGCCTGGATGCAGGCGGTCGTCGAGCAGACCAAGGCCACGAGCTTCATGAAACGCTACGGCACGCTCGCCGAGCAGACCAGTGCCATCTTGTTCATGGCGTCCGACGACGCCTCCTACATCACCGGCACCATTCTGCCGGTCGGCGGCGGCGACAGCGGCTGAGGGCGGAGCGGGGCGCTCGCGCCGCCACACGGCCTGCCGATAGGGGCAAGGACGTCGCCGGACTTACAGCAAATTCCCAGAGGAGGTATTTAAGTGCGAAATTCTAAACTGGACATTCGGCAACTGCTCGACGAGCGGCCTGTGAGTGGCCTGCAATTGCGGGTTTTTTCCCTGTGTTTTCTGGTCGCGCTGCTTGACGGCTTCGACACGCAGGCCATCGCCTATACCGGCCCAGCGATAGCCAAGGCGTTCGGAATGTCGCCGGGCGACATGACCTATATCTTCATTTCAGGCACGCTGGGCATGGCGCTGGGCGCGATGGGGCTTGGCATGATCGGCGACCGGATCGGCCGCCGCATCGCCATTCTCGGCTCGATCGTGCTGTTCGGTGCTTTTTCACTGGCCATCGCATTTGCCCAGTCCCCCACCCAGATCGTGGTGCTTCGTTTCCTGACCGGCCTGGGCATGGGCGGTGCTACACCGGTCTTGCTGGCCATGGCGGCGGAATACAGCCCCTCGCGCCTGCGCGGCGCTGTCCTCACCGGCGTGCTTTTGGGCTTGCCGGCCGGCGCGATGGTCGGCGGCGTGCTCGCCGCCGGCTGGATGCCGGTCATCGGCTGGCAGGGCATCTACATCGTCGGCGGCGCGATACCGCTCGTCGTTCTGTTGATCTGCCTGGCGTTTCTGCCGGAGTCCGCTCAATTCCTCGCCTCGCGCGGCCGCCCCGACGATATTTCCCGCGCACGGGGACTTGTCGCGCGCATCACCGGCAAGCCGATTGCGGATGACACCACCTTCATCGTTCCGCCCGCGGCCGGCAAGGGTTCGGTCAGCGCGCTGTTCACGCCGGAGTACCGCACCAACTCGATCGCCATCTGGGCCATCTACCTGTTCAACTGGATCGCTTGGTTCATGTTCTTGCTGTGGTTGCCAACGGTGCTGACCAATATGGGCCTCGCCCAGCCAACCGCAGCGCTTGGAACGGTCATCGTCAACGCCGCCTTCATCATATTCGCCATTCCCTTGTCGATCTTCCTGCCGCGAATCGATGTGCGTCGCACGCTGACAGTGATGTTCATGATCGGCATCGCCGTCTGTATCGGCCTGGCCTTCGTGAGTACCAACTGGACCTTGGTCTTTGCCCTTGTCGCTGCTGCCGGTTTCGGCATAGGCGGCCAGCAGATCGCGCTGAACTACCTCATCTCCAGCACCTATCCGACCGAACTGCGCGCGACCGGAACCGGTTGGGCGATTGGCATCGGCCGCACAGGCGCCATCGTAGGTTCGGCCGCTGGTGGCTGGCTTCTGCAGACCGGCGGCACCAGCGGCTACTTCATAGGGCTTGCCGTGCCCCTGATCATCGCGACAGGCGCCGTAGTCCTGGTGCGCACGCGCCGGCAGGCACCGACCGAGGCTGTTGCCGGGGCGCACTGAACCTTCCGCTATCTTCGGCCCGGGCACTGAAAATGTGCCCGGGTCGAAGGATTTACACCTTGATGACCTCCCCAACGTCACCTCGGATTGCAAAAGAGCGAGCCGTCAATCATGTCTTTCGTCCGCGCCAACGGCATCGTCCTCCACTATCGTCTCAAAGGCCGTCGGGGAGCGCCACGGATCGTCTTTGCCAACTCGCTTGGCTCGGACATGACGATCTGGGACGACGTCGCTGATGAACTCGGTTCGGATTTCGAACTTCTCTTCTATGACAAGCGCGGGCATGGCTTGAGCGAAGTTGTGCCTGCACCCGGCGGCATCGCCGACAACGCCACCGACCTGCTCGCGCTGCTCGACCATGTCGACTGGAACAG
>NZ_JBFUKO010000297.1:0-6745 GCF_056400805.1 Aminobacter sp. P4_H6_2 | reverse complement strand
CCGCCATCCTGGACGCCTGGATCTTCGCCCGGGGCGGCAAAGTCGACTCTGTGTGGGTGCACGGCCGCAAGCTCGTTTCGGGTGGCGCGCATTTCCGCCGCGACGCTATTGCGGCTAGGTTCCGCAACGTGATGATGGAACTGACGGCGGCGTAACTGAGGAAAATTCTGGTGCCTGATTCGATGGCGGAGATTGTTGAAGAGCCGGTAAGCAGCGATGCCTCGACATCGCTCTACCAGCGCATCCTCAACGATATCCGCGACCGGATCGTTTCGGGCGAATGGGAGCCCGGCTACCGCATTCCCTTTGAGCACGAATTGACCGAAGAATATGGCTGCTCGCGCATGACCGTGAACAAGGCGCTTTCGCAGCTCGCCAAGGCCGGGCTGATCGAGCGCAGGCGAAGGTCAGGCAGCTTCGTGCGCCGGCCACAGTCGCAGGCCGCCGTGCTCGAAATCCACGATATCCGCATCGAAGTCGAGGCGCTTGGCCTGCCCTACCGCTATGAGCTGATCTCGCAGTCAAAGCGGCGGGCCACATCGCTCGACCGCGAGCGGCTCGGACCGGGCGCGTCAGTCCCAAGCCTGGTCCTGGCGCTGCAATGCCTGCACTACGCCGGTGTGCGGCCGTTCTGCATTGAAGACCGGCTGATCAATCTGGCCGCCGTGCCAGAAGCAGCTGATGAAGAATTTCGCAAATCCGCGCCTGGGCCGTGGCTGATCGGCCAGGTGCCGTGGAGTGCGGCCGAGCACGTCATCCGTGCCGCTGCTGCTGATGCCGAGATCGCTGCTGATCTGAATCTGGCAGCCGGCGCGCCTTGCCTTGTCATCGAAAGGCGAACCTGGAGCGCCGAGCGCCCCGTCACTCATGTGCGCTTCACCTATCCGGCGAATGCGCACGCGGTAGTGGCCCGCTTCACGCCGTCAGACAGCTGAAGCGGGCCATTCCGTAATTCTGCTTTACGCAGCGGCCGTGATGATGATCTCGACCTTGTATTCCGGGCCTGCGAGCTTGGCTTCGCCGGTAGCACGCGCAGGCGTGTTGCCCTGCGGCACCCAGCCGTCCCACACCGAGTTCATTTCGGCGAAGGTCGACATGTCGGACAGCCAGATGATCGCTTGGATGATCTTGGTCTTGTCCGTGCCTGCCTTGGCCAGCAGGGCGTCGATCTCGGCCAGGATGGCCTTGGTCTGCGCGGCAACGCTCTCGCCCGGTGCTCCAACCTGGCCAGCCAGGTAAACCGTGTTGTTGTGGATCACGATCTGGCTCATGCGCGGGCCGACATCGATACGACGAATGCTCATGGTGGTCTCCTTCCGTTAGGGGTGGCGCCTTCTTAGATTTTGCCTGCCCCCCGGCGCAAGGCCGCAACGATGGATTTCCGTAGGCCAGACGCACTGCCCCACCGGATTTGCTAGATAAATCCACCGGATTGTCGGGTCGCGCTCGTTGACTAATGTAATAACATCACATATCCAATTACGACTTCGCCGCAGCTGAGCCATGAGCCGATGACCGACGCCTGCCTGACATTCAAGGATCTGACGCTGGGCTACAGCAGCCATCCAGCGGTGCATCACCTCAATGGCTCGATCAGGAGTGGCTCGCTGACCGCTGTCGTGGGCGCCAATGGCTCGGGCAAATCCACGCTGATGAAGGGGATTGTCGGCGTGTTGAAGCCGATGGCCGGCGCCTGCACGGTAGCGCCAGGCAAGCGCGTCGCCTATTTACCGCAGCAATCGGAGCTCGACCGCAGCTTTCCTGCCCGTGTCGTGGACCTCGTCTCCCTTGGCCTTTGGCCCAAGCGCGGCCTGCTTGGCCGCTACAGCCGCGAAGACCGCGAAGCCGTGTCCAAGGCGCTGATGGCCGTTGGCCTCGAAGGTTTTGAAAAACGTGCGCTTGACACGCTCTCCGGCGGACAGCTCCAAAGGGCGCTGTTTGCCCGCGTGCTGGTGCAGGACGCGGACCTGATCCTGCTCGACGAGCCGTTCAACGCGGTCGACGCCAAGACCGTCGGCGACCTGATCAAACTCATCAAGCGCTGGCACGGCGAAAACCGCACGGTGATGGTTGTCGCCCACGACCTCGACCTGGTGCGCGCCCATTTTCCCAACACGCTGCTGCTGGCGCGCCAGCCGGTGGCCTGGGGCGAAACACTCGAAGCGCTACGGCCGGAAAACCTGCTCAAGGCTAGGCGTTTCGACGAGGCCTGGCACGACGATGCGCCCTGGTGCGAGCCGGATGATGGCCATGCCCATGCGCATCCCCATACTCACGACGAGCATCACCATCACGATCACGGCGAGGTCCATGATCGTCCCGACCATGAATCCGGCCCCCGGGCAGCGTGAACCTCGCCATGTATGATTTCCTGATCGCCCCCTTTGTCGAATTCGGCTTCATGCAGCGCGCGCTTGCCGGTTCGCTGCTGCTGGCGCTGGGCTCATGCCCTGTCGGCGTGTTCCTGATGCTTAGGCGCATGAGCCTGACGGGCGACGCCATGGCCCATGCCATCCTGCCCGGTGCTGCCGCAGGCTTCCTGCTCTATGGCCTGCAGATCGTGCCGATGACCATCGGCGGGCTGATTGCCGGCGTCATCGTGGCGCTCGGTGCTGGTGCGGTGTCGCGCTTCACCGTGCAGCGCGAGGACGCGTCCATGGCAGCGTTCTATTTGATTTCGCTGGCGCTCGGCGTTTTGATCGTGTCGCTGCGCGGATCGAGCGTCGACCTGATGCATGTGCTGTTCGGCACTGTGCTCGCACTCAACAATGACGCGTTGACCCTGATCGCGCTGATCTCGGGCATCACGCTGCTGACGCTTGCCGTTTTCTGGCGCGCGCTGGTCGCTGAATGCCTCGACCCGCTATTCCTGCGTTCGGTCAGCCGACTTGGCACGCCAGTGCACTTCATCTTCCTCGGCCTTGTCGTGCTCAACCTCGTCGGCGGCTTCCAGGCGCTCGGCACGCTGCTATCGGTTGGCCTGATGATGCTGCCGGCTGCTGCCGCACGCTTCTGGACGTCGCGCGTCGAACCGATGTGCGTGCTCGCCTTCGGCTTCGGTGCGATATCCTGCGTCAGCGGGTTGCTCATTTCCTATCACGCCTCGCTGCCCTCAGGCCCGGCGATCATCTTATCGGCAGGTGCGATCTACCTCACTTCCATACTTTTCGGCACGCGCGGCGTCTTCAACACCAAGCTTCGCCGCCACCGCCACCGCACCGCCTGATCCACGTCAACATGGAGAGACCTATGCTCAGAACAATTGGCTACGCCTCGCTGATGAGCGTTATAACATTAACTTCTTTCGCTGCGACTTCAGCCTCTGCCGAGCCGCTGAAAGTCGTGGCGAGCTTCTCGATCATTGGCGACTTCGCCCAGAATGTCGGCGGCGACCGCATCGATCTGACCACGCTGGTCGGTCCCGACGGCGACGCTCATGTTTACGAGCCCTCGCCTGCCGACGCGGTGAAGATGTCGAAGGCCGACGTCGTTCTGGTCAACGGCCTGCAATTCGAAGGTTTCCTGCAGCGCCTTGTCGAGGCGAGCGCGACCAAGGCTTCGGTGGTCGAGCTGACCAAGGGCGTCGAGCCGATCAAGATGAAGGAAGAGCATGAGCATGCCGCAGAGGCGGGCGGCGGTCATCAAAACCACGGCGACCTCGACCCGCACGCCTTCCAGTCGATCGCCAACGCCAAGATCTATGTGAATAACATCGCCGATGCCTTTTGCACCGCCGATGCCGCCGGCTGCGATAGCTACAAGGCAAATGCCGCTTCCTACACGGCCAAGCTCGACGCTGCCGAAGCCAACGTAAAGGCTGCGGTTGCTTCGATCCCTGAGGAAAAGCGCACCATCATCACCTCGCACGATGCCTTCGGCTATTTCGAAAACGCCTATGGYATCACTTTCCTGGCGCCCGAGGGCATTTCGACCGAAGCGGAGGCATCGGCTGCCGATGTGGCCGCTCTGATCTCGCAGGTTCGCGGCGACAAGGYTTCGGCGATCTTTGTTGAAAACATCACCAATCCGCGCCTGGTAGAGCAGATTTCCGCCGAAACCGGCGTGAAAATCGGCGGCACGCTCTACTCCGACGCGCTGTCCAAGGCCGATGGCCCGGCTGCGACCTACATCGACATGATGAAAGCCAACATCGCCATCATCAAGGGCGCGATCCTCGGTAGCTGATCGCCCTCGACCTGCAATCGGCCCTGCCGGTCGCCACCAGCCCAGAGCAAGGGTCCGATTAACCAGCCTGAATCAAGGCGGGGGCAAAAACCTCGCCTTTTTCTTCAAACCAGTCCGTTATGTAATAACATTATGAGGAAAACATGAAACATCTGCTCGCCACGACGTCGGGACTTGCCATGTTGCTCGGCATCTCCGTCATTCCTGCCTTTGCCGAAGAAAAGACCGCATGGCGGCTCTTCGTCTCCGATCATGCCGCGCCGGTCATCCACGCCATCGACATGGAAACAGGCACAAAGATCGACACATTCAACGTAAAAGCACCGTCCAGTCTCTACCGTTCCGACAGTGGCCGCACTGTATTTGCCGTGCAAGGCAAAGGCGATGTGATCTCCGTTCTGTCGAGCGGCATTTCGTTCGGCGACCATGGCGATCACGGCGACATCCACGTCGAAGCGCCGAAATTGCTCGATGTCGCGTTCGAGGGCAAAAAGCCCTCACATTTCGTCGACCATGATGGCGATATCGCCTTGTTCTTCGATGGCGAAGGCAAGGCCCGTGTCACCCGCGAAGCCGACATTCTGGAGGGTAGGCCGGCCATTCGCGAGGTGGCGACCGCAGCACCGCACCACGGCGTCGCCGTGGCACTTGGCGATCATGTCCTGATTACGGAGCCGAACCAGCAAAAGCCGGACGAGCTGCCGGTCGGCATTCGCGTGGTCGACCGTGCCGGAGCCTCGGTTGGCAATGTCCACGACTGCCCCGACCTGCATGGTGAGGCCTCGTCAGGCGATCTGCTGGCCATTGCTTGCGCCAAAGGCCTGCTTGTCACCTCATCAAGCGGAAGCGCGCCAGCGATCGACCTGCTTCCTTACGCCGGTCTTCCCGAGGGAAAATCAACGACATTGGTCGGCGGCCGCGGCCTTCAGTATTTCCTTGGCAATTATGGCCCGAGCGCCGTCGTACTGATCGATCCGAAATCCGAAGACGCCTTCCGGCTGATCGATCTGCCGACGCGCCGCGTGCATTTTGCCGTCGATCAGGTTCGGGCGAAATTCGCCTATGTTTTCACCGAGGATGGCCAATTGCATCGGATCGACGTGGTGGCGGGCAAGATCGATGCTTCGCTCAAGCTGACAGAGCCCTACAGCATGGACGGCCACTGGAGCGATCCGCGCCCGCGCATTGCTGTCGCCGGCAGCCGGATCGTGGTTTCCGACCCGCTCAAGAGCGTGCTGCATATCGTTGATGCCGACAGCTTCAAGCAGGGCGACGACATCACGCTCGAAGGCAAGCCGTTCAACCTCGTTGCCGTGGGCGGTGCTGGCGAAACACACTGAAGCTTGGGGCCAGTGGCTTCGGTTCCGATGTCACGAGGGGCAACAACAGTTGCCCCCTGGGCTCGACAGTGGCAAGACTGGCGCCGACCAGCCGCAAGCGTGGCAAACAAAACTCGCGAGGACGAACATGGAATACCGCCAGATCACCGATGACTACTCGGTTTCCGGCCAGATCACGCCGGAAGAGGTTGCCGCCATCAAGGCCGCCGGCTTCAAGAGCGTCATCTGCAACAGGCCCGACGACGAGCAGCCCGGCCAGCCTTCCGCCGACAGCGTCAAGGCAGCGGTCGAAGCCGCCGGCCTCGCCTTCCGCTACATTCCTGTCATCAGCGGCCAGATGTCCGGCGACAATGTCGCCGACATGGCCGACGCGCTCGACGAGATGGACGGCCCGGTGTTCGCCTACTGCCGCTCGGGCACGCGTTGCACCAACCTCTATATGGCGATCCAGCAAAGCAAGGGCTGAGCAGAACGGCGACGGGAGCACGCCTGTTTGCGTGAAGACCAGTTGTGACCTAAATTATGGTCATAAGGATCACGCCGATGAATGTTTCCGTCGCCGAAGCCAAGGGCAAATTCTCCGAACTCATCAAACGGGCGGAAGCCGGCGAAGAGCTTGTCGTCACACGCCACGGCAAGGCCGTGGCCCGTGTCATGCCCCCGGAGCCGGAACAGGAGTTGCTTCCCCGGATCGGTGCGCTCAAGGGCAAGATCTGGATGGCCGATGACTTCGACGCGCCTCTTGACGATTTCAAGGAATACATGAAGTGACCGGCGAGGCCTTCCTCGCTGACACGCATATCATTTTGTGGTCGATCAACGATGATCCACGCTTGAAGCGAGCGCACAGGGAAGTTCTAGCTTCATCAGCCCTCGTCTACGCGAGCGCTGCGAGTGTCTGGGAGATTGCAATCAAGCAGAGCATCGGCAAGCTGGATGTGCCGAGCGATCTCGGCTTCCTGCTTCCTAGTTGTTTAGTCCCGGCATTTGCTGGAGCGGGTCGCGAGAGAACCGTTGTGGCTGGGAAAGCCATGCCTTGCAGATGAATTCGTAGGGCGTGAGGCCTTTGAGGGTCTTGAGCCTGCGGCCGAAGTTGTAGGCCAAGACGAAGTCGGCAAGGTGCTGGCGGAGTTGGTCGTGGCTCTCATAGTAGAAACGCCTAACGGTCGCCTCCTTAATGGTCCGGTTCATCCTCTCGACCTGGCCGTTGGTCCACGGGT
>NZ_JBFUKO010000296.1:0-6771 GCF_056400805.1 Aminobacter sp. P4_H6_2 | reverse complement strand
AACAAGGCCATCGGCGACAAGACGTCGGCCAATCCGCCGGTTGGCTTCGCCACCTATTCCGATCGCCGCGACAATGAAAAGGAAGGCTGGGCGCTGCAGGTCGCCAATGATGTCGAGCCGACCAACGGCATCTTGTTCCCCGCAGTCCTGGCACTGGTCGACAAGGCGCCGAGCCCCGCAGCAGCAAGATTGYTGATCGACTTCATGATGGGCGATGACTCCGCCACTGGCGGGCCGGCTTTCGAACCGTTCAACGTCGCCGGCGATTACGCCGTCCGCCCGACCGTCAAGGACAATGCGGATTCGGTGCCGCTGAAGGACCTCAAGGCCTGGCGTATAGATCCGGTCAAGACCGCCGCTGCGCGCAAGCGCATCGCCGATCTAGTTCTCACGCTGCAATAACTAAAGGTGGTCGCGGCGCCCCGAGGGGAGGCGCCGCTCCATTCGCTTGGCCAGTCGTATCGCCACATGGCGATGCGGCAGGTCGCCACTCTCTTGTCTCGTGAGAAAGTTTGTCATGTCCGCCGTCGCAACATCCGTGTTGTCCCGGAGAGGCTTTTTGCGCTCCGAAACGCTCGTGCCCATTGTCCTGATCCTGATCGTTTCGGTCCTCGTCATCGCACCTATGGTCAAGATCGTCCTGTCCACGCTGACCGTCGAAGGCCGCGATGCCTGGCAGGCGGTGCTCGCCTCCAAAATGTCCGAGAACCTGTGGTGGCGTCCGCTTTGGAACACCGTTCTGCTCGGCATTGGCGTCGCCGCCGGCTGCGTCCTGATGGGCGGCTTCCTCGCCTGGCTGGTGATGCTCACCGACGTGCCGGCGCCCAAAACCCTCGGCCTGCTCGCCACCATGCCGTTCATGATCCCGAGCTTTGCCGCGGCGCTCGCCTGGGGCGCGCTGTTTCGCAACAGCAGGCTTGGCGGATCGGTCGGCTTCTTTGAAGCCAATGGCTACATCGTGCCTGACTGGCTCGCATGGGGCCTTGTTCCAACGCTGATCGTACTCATCGCGCACTACTACTCGCTCGCCTTCACCGTCATTTCCGCTGCATTAAGTTCCATCGGCGCAGACCTTGTCGAAGCAGCCCAAGTGGCGGGCGCGAAGCGCGCGCGCATCTTCTTCGGCATCATCTTGCCTGTGGTGACACCCGCGCTGGTCGCCGCGGCTTCGCTGACCTTCGCTGGCGCTGTTTCCAATTTTGCCGCCCCTGCCCTGCTCGGCCTGCCGGTCAGGATGCAGACATTATCGACCCGCCTGTTTGGCATGATCGAAACCGGACAGACCGAGCGTGGCTTCGTCATCGCGCTGCTGCTGATCGTCGTCTCCGCCTCGTTCCTGTGGCTCGGCGAAAGGCTGGTCGCCGGCCGCAAGAACTTCGTCACCGTCACCGGCAAGGGTGGCCGCACCAAGCGCTTTGCGCTCGGCAAATGGCGCTGGCCGCTCTTCGCACTCGCCGTCTTGCTTTGCCTGCTCACCACCTTCCTGCCGGCGCTGATCCTCACCGCTTCCAGCTTCGCGCTGCAGAATGGCTCGCTGTTTTCCAACTGGACGACGCATTTCTGGATCGGCGAAGGCGGCACCGACATGGCCCAGGGCCAGGCTGGCATCTTCCGCAACCCGGTGCTGATCGAGGCCTTGTGGATGACGCTGAAGCTCGCCGTCACCGTGGCGATCACCACTATGGCGCTCGGCCTGGCGCTTGCCCACACCATCGCCCGCAACAAGGGCAGCGTGCTGGCGACCCTACTCGGCCAGGTGTCGTTCACGCCGATACTGATCCCCTCCATCGCCTTTGCCGCCGCCTATATCGCGCTGTTCGGCGCACCCATCGGGCCGCTGCCGTCGCTTTACGGCACCTTCATGCTCCTGGTGCTCGCGGCGTCTGCCCATCTACTGCCTTACGCGGTTCAGTCCGGCCGCTCGGTGCTCGGCCAGATCTCGGCCGACATCGAAGAAAGCGCGCGGCTGACCGGCGCCGGTTTCTTCCGTCGCATGGGCGCTATCATCATGCCCCTCGCCATTCGCGGCCTGCTCGCCGGGGCGCTGCTGGTCTTCGTCAAGATCGTGCGCGACCTGTCGCTGGTGGTGCTGCTGTTCACCTCGACATCGCCCGTGCTCAGCATGCTCGCCTACCGCTACGCCGCCGAAGGCTTCATGCAGTTCGCCAACGCCATCACCATGGTGATCCTCGTCCTTTGCGTCGTCGCCACGCTTTTGGCGCACCGCCTGCAGAACCGCGTCCAGAAGTGGAAATCCGCATGAGCAAGACAAACTCCACATCCGCGCCAGCGATTGCGATCCGCAACATCACCAAGCGTTTCGGCGGTTTCACCGCCGTCGACAACGTCGATATCTCGGTGCCACAAGGTGCGTTCCTGGTGCTTGTCGGCCCTTCCGGCTGCGGCAAGTCCACTTTGCTGCGCATGCTGGCGGGGCTTGAAACGCCGAGCGAAGGCGAAATGGCCTTCATGGGTCGCACCGTCTCGGACGGCGCGCGCGGCCTGGTAGCTGATGCCGGAGCGCGCGACGCCGGTCTCGTCTTCCAGAGCTACGCGCTGTGGCCGCACATGACCGTTGCCGGCAACATCGAATGGCCGCTCAAGGTCGCGCGCTGGAACAAGGCCGATCGCGCCGCGCGCGTCGACGAAGTGCTTGGCCTGCTCGGCATCACCGCGCTCAAGGAGCGCTACCCCGCCGAGATATCTGGCGGCCAGCAACAGCGCGTGGCGATCGCCCGTACCATCGGCCCCAAGCCGAGTATCCTGTTGTTCGACGAGCCGCTGTCCAATCTCGACGCCAAGCTGCGCATCGAAATGCGTAGTGAACTGATGCGCATCCACCGTGCCACCGGCGCGACCTCGGTCTATGTCACCCACGACCAGGTCGAGGCGATGACCATGGCGAGCCACGTCGCGGTACTCAACAACGGTAAGGTCGAGCAATTCGGCGCGCCGCTGGAGCTTTTGGAAAACCCGCGCACCACCTTTGTCGCCACCTTCCTTGGCACGCCCCCGGCCAATTTGATCGAAGTTTCAAACAGCGGCGACGGCCTCATTTATGAAGGGCTGCGCTTGGCGGATGCCATGCGAGCCGAAGCACTTGACGGTGTCCAGCTTCTCTATCGCGCTCACGACCTGATGGTGGGCGAAGTGCCTGGACGGCCCTCGATCACGGCACGTTTTGAGGAGGCGGCGCCGATTGCCGGGCGCACGATGGTGACGGCCTTTTCTGGCGGGCGGCGGCTTACCGCCATGGCCGATGGATATTTCCGAGCCGCGATCGGCGATCAGATACGCCTCAGTTTCCTAGGCGAGCCGAGCGCGGTTTTTGCAATGACTGGTGAAAGGATTAGCTGATGAGATTGGTAATGGTGCGCCATGGCGAGACCACCTGGAATGCCGAACACAGGCTCCAGGGCCACGACAACGCGCCTTTGTCGCCACGCGGCATCAAGCAGGTCCAGCGTTTCGCTACCTTCGCCAAGGCCATGGCGCCTGATCAGGTCGTCGTTTCCGACCTTGGCCGTACGCGCCAGACGGCACACCTGCTCGGCTATGGCGACGCCCCGCTCGACCCGCGGCTGCGCGAGATCGACATGGGCAACTGGACCGGGCGCATCAAGCACGAGCTCGAGGCGGAGCGGCCACACGAATATCTGGCCTGGCGCGCCGGCACGTTTACGCCCGACAAGGGCGAGCCTTGGGCGGATTTCTGCGCCCGCATCGTTGAAGGATTGAGGGACTGTTTGAGGAAGTGCAATGGCGACACGCTTGCCATTGTCCATGGCGGCGTCATCCGCGCGGCCTGCCACGCCTTCCTCGGCCTGCCGCCTTCGCGTGTCGTTCCTGTGACGCCAGGGACTGCAACGATCCTGAGTTTCGATGCCGCGGATGCCCCGGTTGCGCGCCTTGAAGCCTACAACATCGCAGCTGTGACGCCCGATTTCGACGCGCCGGACTGAGAGAAAACCACCAAAGGAAATGATGCGGCTGCCTAGCCCCCCCAAGCAAGCCGCAGTTTCCCCTCCAAGAGAAGGCAATGATAACTAAGTGAATTAAAACCAGTGTACGCAGTATAACTAAGCGATACCGATTTCATACAATGTTAGCAAGTTAAAATCTTCGCGGCAAGCATAGAAACTTACATCTTGCGGGCACGATGCGTGACGCACTTCCCTGATCAGGGGCACGCTACCACCGGCAAATCGGCAAAAGCTCTTCCGGCCACATGGCGACCTGGCAAGCGATCATCCAGTCCGAAGAAAAATGTGGCTGCTTGTGCGGCTTCGCTACTTCGACACCTCTTCGATATAGGCAATCACATTGGCGATGTCGGTATCGTCCTTGAGACCGGGAAAGGCCATCTTGTTGCCGGGCACTTTGTCTTTCGGAGCTTTCATATAGGCAGCGATGTTGGTCTCATCCCAGACGAGACCGCCAGCACCGGCCTTTTTCATGGCGTCGGAATATTTCGCCTGGAAGCTCGGCAGTGTGCCTGCGGTGCGGCCGATGACACCATGCAGCGATGGGCCGACCTTGTCTTTTTCGACCGCCGCCTCATGGCAGGCCATGCATTTGGTGAAGACTTTTTTGCCGGCGGCCGCGTCGCCCGCCGCATGAACCGGATTTGTGGCTAGAACCGAAGCTGCAAGAAGGGCTTGTGCGCCCCATGCGGTCAGTCTCATGGCTATCTCCTCACTCTGGCCGGCGCTTCCCGTCGACGCGAACGATATTAGCGCTGCGCAAACAAACGCGCCATGCGCCATTCCGCTGCGGCATCTCGATGCCAGCACATCTCCCAGCACATCTAAAAGACGTATTCAAAGTGCTGCCTCGCCGCGCGTTGTTGAGGCATGCGCGGCGCCGCAGGGGCGACAAACCCTGAGATGAATAGTATGCTCCCGGGCGGTGCAGGTCGCGGTTTCGCGTGACCAGACACGCTGGACGGCAGCACCGCGAGCCGCGACCCCAACCGGACCCGATCCCGGAGGAATGGTTCATGGCAAATTTCCACGTCTACGCAGCAGGCACTGGCAGCAACGTCGAACATCCCGCTATACGTCGCATTGGCGTCTCGGATGTCTTTGACGCGCTCCGACGGGGATTTGAAGATTTTTGGAACAAACCCTCGCACTATGTCTTTTTGTGCCTGATCTATCCGGTCGTAGGCGTGTTCCTCATCACATGGACCTCAGGCGGCAACGCGCTGCAGCTGATCTACCCGCTGGTGACCGGCTTTGCGCTACTTGGACCATTCGCGGCAATCGGCCTTTATGAGATCAGCCGCAGGCGCGAGAAAAACCTCGACACCTCGTGGAAGCATGCTTTCGAGGTCAGGCAATCGCCCGCCATGCCGGCCATCGCCGTCCTCGGCATCATGCTGATGGCCCTGTTCGTGGCCTGGCTTTTGACCGCTCACGCGCTTTACGCCTGGCTCTATGGCGACACGGCACCCGCGACCTACTCCAGCTTCATCAACGACGTGCTGACCACCCAGCGCGGCTGGACGCTGATGATCCTCGGCAACCTCATCGGCCTTGTCTTTGCCCTTATCGCGTTGAGCACGACGGTCATCGCCTTCCCGCTGCTGCTTGATCGCGACATCGGCGCCTATGCGGCGGTCGAGACCTCGGCGCGGGCGATCATGGCCAACCCGGTTCCGATGCTGCTCTGGGGCCTGATCGTGGCCGCGGCCCTGGTTGTCGGGTCGATACCGCTTCTCGTTGGCCTGGCGATCGTCCTGCCAGTGCTCGGCCACTCGACCTGGCACCTCTACCGCAAGCTGATCGAGCCGGCCCCAGCACCGGTCACGAAGTCGCGCAAGCGCACAACCTGACTTCGTTCAAGCCGGCGGCCTATCCAGCCGTCGGCTTTGCCATCAAACCAAAGAACGCCACCCGCCCCTTTTATGGGGCGGATGCTTGATCATGCCGGATGGCTGAAACGTGCGATGCGCGCATCTTGCAGCAGGTTGCGGAAGTCGCCGCCCGTGACATGCACCAGAGTCTTGTGGTCGCCAGCCTCGAAATAGACATCGCCTTCCGCGCCGAAGCTTTCGTCGAGGATCACCGGCACGTTATAGGCTGCCCCCACCGGCGGCACGGCGCCGATGTCGCAGTCGTTGAACAGCTGGCCGACCTCGTCTTCGGAGGCCAAGCCGAGACGCTTGTCGATCACGTCCTGCAGCGTGTTGAGCTCGACCCGGTGGCTGCTCGGAACCACCGCCAGGGCGTAGCCCATTTCATGGTGGAGCAGCACCGATTTGGCGAGCCTGCGGCCTGGAACATGGGCTGCTTGCGCCGTCTGGCTGCTGGTCGAGGTTCGGTGATGGGCAACGGTATCGTAGTGGATGCCCTTGCCGGCCATGTAGTCTTGAAGTTTCCTTGCGATCGTCATCGTGGGCGTCCTTCTGTTGGAGGGCGACGCGTCGGAGAACGAGAAAACTCATTCTCCTCCCATCTTTTTCCCTGTCAACGAAGAACGCTGTCGCGGGCTTTGCGTAGAGCGTTGCCGTTACCTAGCTGTTTGATCCCAGGCTTTGATGGGGCATCCTTGTTGGCCGAAACAGGGGATGCACTATGGGCCAGGTTCTTCATGGGAGCGCCACGACGACAGAGGCGGTCCGTCGAGCGATACAGCATAGTCAAGAGAGCCTGAGGGCGCTGGCGAAACGCTACGGAATCAACCAGAAGACCGTCGCCAAATGGCGGGAGCGGACTTCGGTGGCCGATCTGCCGACCGGTCCGAGGGAGCCGAGATCGACAGTGCTCT
>NZ_JBFUKO010000295.1:0-6803 GCF_056400805.1 Aminobacter sp. P4_H6_2 | reverse complement strand
CATATGAGCATGCCTTGACGGACGGCTTGGCCGACGGTTCGAATGATCTGGGTCATGGAACAAAGTAGGAACAAATGCCTTGCGTGGTCAACCGGACGCGTGGCATTTTGTGATCATGGCGGGTCGCGGCCAACGAAGTCTTCGACAACCGCCAATAACCGCGTGCGGTTGACGCTTTCGGCGCTTGCAGGATGTGGTCGCGCTACCTTGACAGGAAGCGCAGGTTGGCTGGGCGGCCCTCTGTCATCGTTCAAGTGCGGAAATCTCGAGGGGCTTGGGAACAACGAGCTAGCTCATCGATTGCTTCCTTGATGCCCAAATTGGCGTGTGAACAAATGGGACAGGTACCATGGAAGATCCACAAGAGCGCATAGCAGAAGCAGTCGATAAACAGCGAGCCGTTCAAAAAACCGTGGCTACGGCCGAACGGGCACCAGAAGCACCCGAGAACAACGATCTGCCGATGCAGGCAGGCGCTCGTATCTACCCGGTGCCTCCATTTCCAACGCAACATCAAGCGAAGCCTGGCGAAGAAGAGTCCCTGGACCCTTCGCCGCTTTATGACGCGCCCTTTTATCTCGGTTCCCAGAAACTGGAAGGGAAAGTGGCTCTCATCACCGGAGGCGACTCCGGCATCGGCCGTTCGGTGGCGGTCCTTWTTGCCAGAGAAGGCGCGGATGTTGCTATAAGTTACCTTAGCGAAGATCGGGACGCCCAGGTCACGCGAAAGGCCATAGAAGCCGAAGGCCGCCGCTGCCTTCTCATTCCAGGTGACGTGTCGGATCCGTCTTATTGCAAATCAGTGGTGGCCCAGACCGTACACCAACTTGGACGGCTGGATGTCCTCGTCAACAATGCCGCTTTCCAGGTGCATTCGTCAGACTTCGCCGACCTGACCGACGAACATTTCGATACCACCGTAAAGACCAATATTTACGGCTATTTCTATATGGCGAAGGCTGCCCTTCCGTATCTCAAGCCCGGAGCAGCGATCATCAATACTGGGTCAGTCACGGGGATAAACGGAAGTCCCCAGCTCGTTGACTATTCACTCACCAAAGGCGGCATCCATGCGTTCACCCGGGCTTTGGCTGCGAGCCTGATACGTCGCGGCATCCGGGTCAACGCAGTTGCGCCTGGCCCCGTTTGGACGCCCTTGAACCCGTCGGACAAGGCTCCCGAAGATGTCTCCGAATTTGGTGCAAAGACACCCATGAAACGGCCAGCACAACCAGAGGAGATAGCACCCGCCTATGTGTTCCTGGCGTCGTCCCACTGCTCCAGCTACATCACCGGCGAGGTAATTCCAATCATCGGTGGCTACTGATGAGACGCGCGCGTACCTCGATTGTCCAGGCGTGGGATTTGTTGAGAGAAAGCGTCACGGCCTTTGTCGACGACAGTGCACTTAGCCGGGGGGCGGCGATGGCCTTTTATGCCGCCACTTCGTTGGTCCCTATCTTGCTCATCGTGATTGCGATTGCGGGCGCGGTGTTTGGCCATGACGCCGCACAACTGGCTCTTTCTGCCCAGATATCAGGCCTGATGGGGCCACAGACCGCCGATCTGCTTCAAGTGGCTCTGGAGACCGCTTCAAACAAAACGGCGGGAAAATGGGCGACCATCATTGGTCTTGGCACCCTGTTCGTGACAGCCTCCGGCGTCTTTGGCGAGATGCAGACGGCTTTGAATACGATATGGAAAGTCGAACCAAGGGGCAGCTCAGTTTCTCGCTTGGTAAGAGCCCGTGCGGTGAGCCTGGGATTGGTCGCCTCGCTTGGATTTCTGCTGCTTGTGTCGCTGATCGCCAGCGCGGCAATCTCAGCAATGCGAGATGTCATCAACGCACATCTGCCATTTGGAACAACCATCCTCAGCATTATCAATGTGGCCGTTTCCTTTGTGCTCATCGCCGCAATGTTCGCTGCGATCTACAAGATTCTGCCTGATCGAACGCTGACGTGGCGCGATGTCATCTCAGGTGCAGTCGTGACTGCCATACTCTTCAGCATCGGGAAATCGTTGATCGCCTGGTACATCGGCACGAGCGCGATAGCGTCGTCCTACGGCTCCGCCGGCGGACTTCTGGTCTTGCTACTTTGGGTCTACTATTCTTCTCAAATCTTCCTGTTTGGGGCGGAGGTTACACGGGCATACTCAATTCGACATGGGAGCAGGCCAGACCTGACGGCAGTCGTAGAGGCAAATACACGGCCAGGTGAGTACGTCTCAACCCGCAAGACCTCACCAAGCAGCTATATGGGAGGCTTGGCGATGCTCTCACTGATCACCGTAGCCTGGAACGCCGTCGCAGCCGCCAGGATTCTGCGTTCTCGGCGTCCATTCTGAAAGGCGGCGAGAAAAGCAACGCCAACGCCCCCTCGAGTCACCGCAGTTCTCCGGGAGTATGGGGGGTGCGGCCGATGCGCCCTCGTTCAGGCCCGACAGTAGGGGATCAGCGAAACTGCTCAGCCCTCTTTTTTCTTCTGCGATTGCCGTTGCTTATGCACTGGCTCGACCTATCGGAGGCATGCGAGCCATTATGGCATCTAGCCTACGTCGGTTGGGACCGTGGACTATTATCATCCCCTTCGCCTGACCGGGTGACAGGGAGTATTTCTTCGCCAGCTCGCTGACAGTATAGGGCGGCTCCGCCGTCACTCTCTGTCGGTCGAAAGTTCTCTGCGTAACGACGGCATCAAACATCGTGGTGACCCAGGTTCAGCCAACGGGGAGACCTAACAGACGGGACGCGGCAAGTCTGTTCCATACAGAACAGGTGCGACACGTTTAACTCGGCTCTTGAGATGCGAAGCTGCGGCGGGTCCTGGCCGACACTGCATGGAAGGGGCCTTGCTTGGCATCAGAAGCAAGCGCGGTCCGTTGAAATTCGTTCCAGCTGCTGCCGCTATTCCGCCCGGGGAAAGCTGGAACTTTTCCACCGCACCGGACGTTTGCTGGCGAACAGGAGAGGACGCCATGTCGGACAAGCAAGAGTTCGAAGCAAAATTCTGGAAGTCAATCCGTGCAGACATGACCGTCATGGTTGGCATCAATGGAGTCGATCCACGCCCTATGACAGCCCAGTTCGACGGGGAGCAAAAGTTAATCTATTTCTTTACCGCGAAGGATACAGAGCTGGCTGAAAAGCTGCCGCGTGCCAAAAAGGCCACGCTGGTCTACGCCGCGAAAAAGCATGACCTGTTCGCAACTGTCCACGGGACCATCAGGATCGATAACGACCGCAACACCGTTGACCGGCTATGGAACCGTTTTGTGGCTGCCTGGTTCGAAAAGGGTAAAGATGACCCGACGCTACGCCTGCTACGGTTTGACCCTGCCGATGCCCAGATATGGCTTGACGCCTCCAGTTTTGTCGCCGGCGTCAAAATGTTTCTTGGCATGGGTGACCCCAAACAGGACTACCAGGACAGCGTAGCCAAAGTGCGCCTCAAGTAGCGCCTTGACCTCACTACGACATCATCGTTTGTCGTGCACCGCGGAAGAAAAGAGTAACCCGCCCGGTTTCACCTGGCGGGTTACGCTCAAACTGACGCTTCTGAAGATGTGTGTCAGACGACTGGGGGAATWCGCGCTGCGTAGCGTCTGCGCTCTTCTTCRATCTCTTCTGGGGARAATGGGTCYGCGGTYTCGTCGAATGCGGTCCAACCGTCCTCGGCATAGGCCGCCCGACGCTGGYCGATATCCACCCAATTGGAGTTCTGAAGGATGGACCGTGCAGCGTCCTCTTCGGCTCCTTCCGTGACCCGCGCGGTAACGAGTGTCCCGCCACGTCGGACCCCCTCCGCATAGACATGGGCGTCTTCATCCGGCACTCCGGAATCAGTCAGCGCTCCGATAAGACCTCCTGTCGCGCCACCCGCGAGTGCACCGGCCGCAGCGCCTGCAGCAGTCGCTGCCAGCCAACCCGCTGCCACCACTGGCCCGACGCCCGGGATAGCCATAACGCCAAGCCCGGTTAGCAATCCGCCTGCGCCGCCAACCAACGCGCCGATACCTGCTCCCTTGCCTGCAGCGTCGGCTGTGTCGGAGTCATGGTTGTCGTAAGAGCCATCTGCATTGCTGGCGACCAAGCTGATATCATCGTGCGGAATGCCAGCTTGCACCAGCTTATCGACCGCAGCTTTTGCGTCCGAATGATTGTCAAACAGTCCTGTCACACTTACCATTATTGTCATCCTTCAAGAGAGTAGGGGTTACTGCGCTACGACGTTGCCCTGGTAGTCGAGCGAAACGACTACTTCCTTGCCGTCTTTTGTGGCTTTGCCCTGCCAGATCCCTGTCTCGGCCTTTACCAGCGCCGAAACATTTTGGAACCCGGCGTCCTGGATTCTCTCCTTGGCCTGGGCTTCAGTGAAGCTGTTTGCGCCTTCTACTGGCGCTGTTGGATTCGCAGAATCCGGGGTGACGATAGCAGGTGCCTGAACGTCGCTTGATGGCTGGGTCTGGGCGTGGGCAAAAAGCGCAGTAGTGGCGAGGAACGCCGCGCTAAGTATTAGCTTTTTCACTGTAGGTTCTCCTTGGCTATTGTTGATAGAAGAACCTTTTGGGTCTGCAATAGTTCCCAAAAAACTCGGATATATGCAATATCACCGATCGTGCACTTGCTCGCAGCTCTACGAGTTATAGCCAGAAAATAAATGGACTACCAAAGGTTGTACGGCTTGAGGTGGCTTCAAGTCCCTAAATGGCGAAAGGCACATTTGGCGCAGCTCATTGAACGGCTGGAAGGTGTTGTCGGGATTAGTCGGTACAGGAAGAGCTGACCGCGATGCCCTTATCGCATCAGGCCTGCAGATCGGAGCGCGTCTTCAATCACTTTCCTTATGCCATCTGACGGCGGCCCTTCCTTTTTTGACCCTCTCGATGTTGCTRGGGTCCTCTCGGTCGTGAGCCCGTTCGGCAACTGCTGCTCTGCAATCCCCCAGAATTGCGCAATCCGCCGCGTTGATGAGATCCCGGCCTCAATCATGAAAGGGCCGGTTGCCCCCAACTTCTCCTGGCCGACTTCTATTACGGTAGCCAGGGGCGTGCCGTGACCCATTCCGGCAATTTCGTATTGCTCAATGACATCCTGCCCCGAGCTGTCTTTCCACGCGCGCCGGCTGTGGCCATCAACCATCGTCTCGGATGGCATGGACCCGTTGGGGATTCCGTGAATGGCCGCCCATTGCGCGACGATGTCGTTTGCGTTTGAGGAAACCACGGTCTTGTCGGATGAACCGTGCCAGACAGAGATCGTCGGCCACGGTCCCGCGTGTGGTGACGCGGCGCGCACCAGATGCTGGAGCCGACCCTCTGAAGGCGCGCCGTGCCCTCGCATGCGGTCAAACGCCTMCGGGATGGAGTTGGCGCTGCCATAGGGCAATCCAGCGATGATGGCGCCGCCGGCGAACACCTCCGGATAGTTCGCAAGCATCACCGACGCCATCGCGCCACCGGCGGAAAGTCCAGTGATGAAGATCCGCTTGCGATCAAGTCCATGGGTTGTGACGAGTGTCTCGATCATCTGCCGGATCGAATGAGGCTCGCCGCCGTTGCGTCTCATGTCGCCAGGCTCGAACCAGTTGAAGCACAGATTGGCATTGTTGGCGCGCTGCTGCTCTGGGAAAAGCAGGGCAATGCCTTCGCTGTCAGCGAGACTGGACCAGCCGGAGCCATGGTTGTAGCTCGCTGCTGTCTGAGTGCAGCCATGCAGAACTACAACGAGGGGGGCGTGAGCGGGCAGATTTTCGGGGATGTATGTTCTGGCTCGTAGCGCGCCGGGGTTTGCTCCGAAGTTCACCAGATCCGAGAGCGTGTCGTCGTTGTGCGACGCGGGTTGGGCTTTTTGCTGTAGGCGGTGGGCTGCAAGGCGTGAAATCGTGCCCGACAAGTTTCTCATGGGAGCATCCTGTTTCGGCGTCCGGACGGGACAGCGCGGTACACAACGCCGGTGCAAACATATCGTTGCTGCAGTGCACAATAAAAGCCGCGGCAGAGTCGTCGGCCACGGCCTAGCCGGCGAATGAAAGGCCTTCTGAGATTACTCAACAGGCCTTCCAGCAGAATGAGATTTCAGCTGATTTTAAGCAACTCCGGCTGTCATCGACGCGACAGGTAAAGCGTCTCGTCGTCGTCCCGTTGCTTGCCGCCCAATGCGGCAGCAGCACTTGCGATGAACGCACCGATGGCCAGCGAAAGTGCGGTAACGAGCGCAAATGTGGCACTTGCTTTGCGTGCGGTATCCGCGGCTTCCTGCGTCTTGACCTTGGCTTCATTGACACGAGTGAGGATCGCATCGACGCGCGCCTGGGCGTCGGCTTCTGATAATCCGGTGCGTGCGGCAACCAGTTGCGACAGATAGGTGCGGTCCTCCGCAGAGACCTCACCCGACGCGGCACTCGTCACCAGGATACGAGACGCCTGCATTGAAGCTTGTTCGTCAGTAGCATTGGTAGAGGCAAGCCTGGCTGGGTCCGATGGTCGGAACAGCGTGTCGACGAAGTACGACGTTGCATTGTCGGTGCTCTGCGACCCTGCATTTGCAGCAGCGCCCATCGCCGCACCCGAGGCAACATTCGACGCTGCCTGAACGCCACCGCCGACAGCTGCCGAAAGAGCCGAACCCAAGACACCGGCAACAAGAAGAGTCGCCAAGGCCCAAGCAAGGAAACCGTGCGCGGTGTCGCGGAAATAAACCTCGTCAGTATGAATGCCGACCCATTTGGTGCGCAGTCGGCCAGTCAGATATCCGCCCAGCCCCGCCGAGAGCCATTGGACCACGATCAGCCAGATGGCCG
>NZ_JBFUKO010000294.1:0-6820 GCF_056400805.1 Aminobacter sp. P4_H6_2 | reverse complement strand
CAGTACGCTGGCGCGCGAATATGAGGCCGCCTTCGTAAACGACCAGACTGAGATAGCGCTCGCTATTTAAGTATCCAGATATGCACAAAATATCAAACTAACTCATCATATATGGCGTATTCTACCTGCGGAATATATGGCTGATGCCGAGGCTATCGCTGGTGCTTCCCAGCGAACGACAATGCGAACAGTGCCGATCAAGACGGCTGATTAGCAGCCTTATGCCACGTTGTTTCGAACTCGCGAGTTGCTGATTGGGCAGCGCACACAGCTCGCCAATGCCCCGCGCGGCCATCTGGCCGAACATGGTCATCTTGCACCCATTGGCCTTGGGAGCGTTATCCGTCTCTCAGCCATCCTTGCTCAAGCAGGCAATGACCTGCCCGACCTGGTCCACGATCTCGGTCATCTCTACCTCGACCAGATTGCGCAGCTTACGAAGCGGATCGAAGCGCTAGACGTGCGGGTCGCCGACGAAGCAAACCGCCATCGCTACACGCTTGCGCCGCATGCCTGGCATCGGTCCGGTCACTGCCATGACGATCGAAACGTTCGTACATGGCAAGCTTCCAGCGCGGGCGCGCCTTCGCAGCCTGGCTCGGGCTTGTCCCCCGCCAACACTCAGCATCGGCGAGTGCAAGCTTGGGCGCACTTCGAAGATCGGGCAGCGCGATATTCAGCGATAGGCGCAATTCCAGCGGCGTAATCCAGAGGAGAACCCATACATCTTCCGGATCGGAAACCGCACCACCGTTCGTCAATAACAATCCCCGAAGCGCAGTCAGGCGCTTCGGGGATTGCTACATGATTTGCTGCAGACAGTGGCCGTAGCTATTTTTCAAGCTCGGCCTTGAGCTTGGTCACGTCGGCGGCGCTCATCTCGCCGATTGTCTTCACTTCGCCCGACTGAATGCGCCACAGCCTGAACGGGCCAGTGATGTCGCCATGCTCATCGAAGCTCACCGGGCCGATGACGCCTTCATACTTGACCGGTTTGCCTTCCTTGATCAGCGCCAAGGCCTTGGTGAACTCTTCCTTGCCGGCGTGGATAGGTTCGCCGTCGGCGGCAACGACCTGGGGAATGGCGGCCTTGATTGCGGCTGCGTCGCCCTTGCCTGCCTTGGCGACGGCAAGCGCCACGATGGCGCCAGCGTCATAGGAACGGTCGGCAGCGGGAGCATCCGGCTTGATGCCGTTGGAGAAGCTCTCGAAATTGGCGTTGAAGTATTCGGTCGATGCCGTCTTGCTGGTGCCCGACGAGGTTCCGAAGGCGTTTTCCAGATACTGCGCGCCGACGGCTGCTACGAAGTCTGACGAGTTCATCCCGTCGTTGAGCAGGAATTTCTGCGGACCTCCGTTGGAAATCCAAGCGCGCGCGATCGTTGCGCCGTCGACGGGATAGCTGACGAGGTAAAGCGCCTCGGGTTCGCCTGCCATTGCCGAAGTTGCTTCCGCCGAGTAGCTAGCCTGCTTTTCGTTGTAGGGCGTGACCGAGGTGATGACGCCGCCGAGCTTTTCGTAGGCGGCCTTGAACTCGCGCACCATGTTGACGCCGAAGTCGTTGTTGACATGGACGATGGCGATCTTCTTCAGGCCTTGGTCGAGCGCAAACCTGGCGGCAGCGGTTCCCTGCAGCGCGTCGGAGGTGATGGTGCGGAAGAACACACCGTTGGTCTTGCCGTCGCGGGCGAGCTCGGTCAGCGTCGGCGAGGACGATGCCGGCGAGACCTGCACGACACCGGCGGGCGCAGTGACCGAGGTGAGGATCGGGATCGACACCGAGGAAATGATGCCCCCGATAATCACCGGTACTTTCTTGATGTTGACGAGCTGTGTTGCCTGGTCAACGGCAACGGTGCCCTGGCTCTGGCTGTCGCGCGTATCGGTGACCAGCTTGCAGCCGCCGACGCCGCCGGCTTCGTTGAAGTCGCGGAATGCCATGTCGACGGCTTTCGCGCCGGCCTGTCCATAGGCGCCGGCCGGGCCGGTCAGTTCCATCACCATGCCGATGGTGATGTCGCAATCCGCGGCATTGGCGGGCGCGGCGGCTCCGAGCGCTAGGGCCGCAAACGCGGTGGTCAGAAGCAGTGTTCTTTTCATTTCCATTCCCCTTCTTTGTTGTTTGGCCGGTTCCCTGTCGGCCAGTGGTTCAGGCGGATTTTCTGGAGCTGCTTTCAGGCGGCTCCCTTGTTGAGGTTGTATTTCATGATCGAGCCATGGCGGCCGGTGCGATCGCGCTCCAGCGCGTACACGTCGCCGACAAGCGGGGTCGCGGAAGCCAGCACCGCATCGATCTGTCCCATGTCGGCGGGCGTCAGCGAGATGTCGGATATCGCAAGGTTCGAGGCGAGATGCGCGCGGTTGCGCGCCCCCACGATGACGGCGGCTACGCCCGGGCGCAAAAGCACGGCTGCACTCGCCACCGTCGCTACATCGGTCTGATGGCGGTCGGCGATCTCCCGCAAGGCCCGGAGCAGCGCCTGAAACAGGTCCCAGCCGCCTAAATCGTCGATGATGAGCTTGTATTTGGTGAGCGATCGGTTTTCCAACGGCTCGCCTGGCTCGGCAACGCCCAGCCAGCGGTCGCTGAGGAAGCCGCCGGCGACACTTCCGTAACAGAGCAGCGACACGCCGCGCTGGGCAATCGCCGGGACCATCGTCCCCTGTGGCCGGGTGTCGAGCAGGGAATATTGCACTTGCATCGAGACAAGCGGCACGCCGCTGTCGATGATGGCGGTCATGTGGTCAGTGTCGAAATTGGTGCCACCGAAGTTGCGGATCTTGCCTGCGCGGCGAAGTTCTTCGAGCCAATGCGCGGTATCCAGCCACAGTGGCTGGTCATAATCCCACCAGTGGAACTGAACGAGATCGATCCGCTCCGTCTTCAGCCGGCGCAGCGACTGGTCGATGACGCTTTCGACGTTCTGCTTCCTGATGTGCGCAAGGATGTCGAGATCGGGAACAAATTTGGTGTGCACATGGATTTTATCGAGCGCTTCCTGGCCGCGCAGGTTGCGATAGTGCGCGCGAAACTGGCCGATCAGCTCCTCGACGCCGGTGTAGATGTCTGCACAGTCGAACGTGGTTATGCCTGCATCGGCAAATGCCGTCATGTCGGCCATGGCTTCGTCGGCGCGGATTTCGCCATGGCCGCCGGCCATCTGCCAGCCGCCGCGAATGACACGCGATATTTCATAGTCTGGCGTCAGTTGAAATTTCTGCATGTCTGTCCTCAAGCGCCGGGGAGGGGGACGGCTGTGGTGTCGGAATGGTTGAAACGGCGCAGCCCGGTGCGTGTGATACGCAGCCGCGTCGAACAATTGGGGTCGGGGCAGGCCACCTCCGCGTCGGTCGTCATCCAGTCGTTCTGGTGCGTGGGGCGCTGCTTTGCCGCCAACAGCGGTAACACCGAAGCCAGCGAATAGATGGAGAAACCCTGGCCCTGAGGCAGGAAGAGCATTTCGCCGCGCAACTCGAAGTGATCGCCAGGTTTGGCGCCGCAATAGATGGGGCCGTTCTCGGGTGCAGTGACCTCGACCCGCAGATCAAAAAGTTCGAATGCTTCGTCCTTGCCGTCGGTCATTATCTACTCCTGCCCGTCGCCATTGCCGATGGCGATAAGGTGATTGCGGACGAGATCGAAGGAGCGGGTGATGTCGTCGGTGAGCGCACGCTTGGCGCCGTCCTTGTCGCCCCGTTCCAGGGCTCCGATTAGCGCCCAGTGATGATGCACGGCAGGTATGCCGCGGTTTTCGTCGTGGATGTGGGCCGCGGCGCGCACATAGGGGCCGGATTGCAGCCAGAGACTCTCGACGATCGGGATGAGTACAGCCGACCGCGCTGCTTGATAGATATAGAAGTGGAAAGCGTGGTTGAGCTCGGATGTCGTACGCGCCCTGTCCGGATCGTGGCTTTTGAAAGCCGCTTCGCAGGCGAGCGTCAGCCGCCGCAACTCATTGAAATCGTCCTTACCGAGGTTGGGCAGAGCCAACGCCACCAGTTGCTCCTCGATCAGCTGGCGCGCCTGTGCAAGGTCGTCTAGCCGTTCGCGGGTGACCAGCGGCACGCGCACTGAACGGCTAGGAAGTGCTTCGAGTGCCTGCTCTGAAATGAGCCGCGCCAGCGCCTCGCGCACAGGCATCGTGCTGGTCTGCAGCGTTTCCGCCAGTTCGACGATCCGCAACACTTGGCCGGCTTCGAAAACGCCATGGATCAGCGAGCGCCGCAATTCGGCATAGACGCGTTCATGCAGCGTTTCGCGGCCGACGGGCGCAAGGGCGTTGCGCTGGCCGGAATTGCCCTCCTTCGAAGCGCTGGAGCCGCGCTGGTCGACAGCATGGAGATTGTTGGCGTTCAACGTGCAGTCCTTCGATCATGATCGGCACCGTTTTTCTACTTGCCATACGCGAATGTGTCAATGTAGTTTGATCAAACATCAACGATCACGACTGGGCGCGGCAGTTCGAATGCAGGCTAGCTTCTCGACCAACGGTTTAGCTCACGGCGATGCGCCCCTGATCGAGGTCAGCGACCTGGTGAAGCAGTTTGGCGGCCTGCGCGCGGTCGACGGCATGTCGATGACGCTGCGACGGGGCGATATGGTCGGGCTGATCGGCCCGAACGGCGCGGGCAAGACCACCATGTTCAACCTGATCGCCGGGGCAATGAAGCCGACGTCTGGTGCTATCAGGATCGCCGATGCCGAGGTATCGGGCGAAGGCGCCGAAAAACGCATCGGGCGCGGCGTCGGCCGTACCTTTCAGATACCGCGTCCCTTCGCTGAAATGACTGTGCTTGAAAACGTGTTGGCAGGCGCCCAGAATCAGTCAGGCGAGCGTTTCTGGATGAATTTTATCGGCGCAGGCAAGGTCGCCGCCGAACAGCGGGCGGCAGTAGAGAAGGCGCGCGGGCTGCTCGATTTCGTGCTTTTGTCGAAATTACAGAACGAGCCGGCGCGTGTTTTGTCGGGCGGCCAGCGCAAGCTGCTCGAACTGGCGCGCATCCTGATGGCCGACCCTGACGTGATCCTGCTGGACGAGCCGGCGGCTGGCGTAAATCCGACGTTGCTCGAACTCATCATCGACCGCGTCCGCGCGCTGAATGCACAAGGCAAGACCATCCTGCTGATCGAACACAACATGGAGATGGTGGCGCGGCTATGCGACCGGGTGATCGTGATGGCTGCAGGCAAGCTGCTGGCGGAAGGCACGCCGGCGGAGGTTTCCCGCCACCCTGCTGTCGTTAGCGCCTATCTCGGAGGCGTCGCATGACCGCCACCATGCACCCCGTACTGTCGACCCGAGCGCTGGTTGCCGGCTACGAACGTGACCTGCCGATCGTGCGCGGCGTCGATTTCTCAGTGCATGAAGGCGAGTTCGTCGTGCTGCTTGGCCCCAATGGGGCCGGCAAGTCGACCCTGGTCAAGACAATTGCCGGGCTGGTTCCCGTGCACTCGGGAGAGGTTCTGCTTGGCGGCGCCGATATCACCGCCATGCCGAGCCACGAAAAGATCCGCCATGGCTTGGCCTTCGTGCCGCAGACGGAGAACATCTTCACCACGCTCACCATCCATGAAAATCTTCAGATCGCCGCCAACATCCTGCCGAAGGATCGGCGAAACGACAGGATCGCTGCACTTTACGCAATGTTCCCCGACCTTGGCTCGCGGCCTTCCCACCGGGCCGGCCAGCTTTCGGGCGGACAGCGCCAGATGCTGGCGGTGGCCCGTGCGCTGGTCGTCGAGCCATCCGTGCTGATCCTCGACGAACCATCTGCCGGTCTGTCGCCAAAAATCGTGTCGGAGGTTTTCGACCGCCTTGCCACCATCAACAAAACCGGCGTGACGACCGTTCTGGTCGAGCAGAACGTCAAGGCCGCGCTCGCCGTCGCCGACAGGGCAGTCATACTCGTCGAGGGCCTGATCGCGCATGAGGGGGCCGCGTCGCGGCTTGCCGACGATCCGATCGTYGCCGAACTCTATCTCGGCGCTCGCCACGCCAAAAATCCGGTGGCTTCATGAACCCGCAAGCACTGATGGACGGCCTCATCACCGGCTCGATGATCGGGCTTGGCGCGATCGGCGTCACGCTGACTTATTCGATCCTGCGCTTCGCCAATTTCGCGCATGGCGAGTTCGTCGCCTGGGGCGCCTATTTCGCACTCGCGGTGAGCGGTGCGCTCGGCTATCTCTCCGGCTCGCTGTTGACGCCGATCGGGCCGTTTTCATTCGGCTGGTCGCTGCCGTTCGCGGCGGTGATCGCAGTCATCCTCACCGCGGGTCTGGCGCTGCTTGTCGATGCCGTGCTTTTCGGCCCGCTTCGTGAGCGCCGCAGCGCGGTGATCATCCTGGTGATGGCGAGTTTTGGCGCAGCACTCACCCTGCGCAACCTTCTCGAATTCATCTTCACCTCGCAGCCGTTCTATTATACCAAAGCGCTGCAGATCGCGTTTCCGCTTGGCGGCGGGCTGCGCGCCACGCCGGACCAGTTGCTAACCCTCGGCGTCGCGGCGGTGCTGGTGGCATCGGTACATCTCCTGTTGACGCGCACAGCGATCGGACGCTCGATGCGCGCGGTCAGCGAAAACCCGCAGCTTTCCGGCGTTGTCGGCATCGACGTGCGCAAGGTGATCCGTACGGTCTGGGTGCTCGGTGCGGGGCTCGCCTGCATCGCTGGCGTGATGGCCGGACTGCTGGTTCAGATCCGCCCGCAGATGGGGCTAGACCTTCTGCTGCCGTTGTTTGCTGCCGCTATCCTGGGTGGCATTGGCAGCGTGCCAGGTGCCATGATTGCCGGGCTGATTGTCGGACTTGCCGAGGCGC
>NZ_JBFUKO010000293.1:0-6821 GCF_056400805.1 Aminobacter sp. P4_H6_2 | reverse complement strand
CCTTCTCCCCGTGAACGGGGAGAAGGAAAGGGCGCGCCATGACCAGCTTGCCGTTACTGCCGACACCGAAAAAGCTCGGACTCGTCATCGATCTCGACGTCTGCGTCGGCTGCCATGCCTGCGTCATCAGCTGCAAGGAGTGGAATACCGGCGGCTATGGCGCCGCACTTTCGGACCAGGATCCCTACGGCGCGGATGTTTCAGGCACCTTCCTCAACCGCATCCACACCTTCGAGGTCGTGCCCGAGGGCGGGCAGGTGATCGGCGAGGCGGGCGAGGCACGCATCGTGCATTTCCCCAAGTCATGCCTGCATTGCGAGGATGCTCCTTGCGTCACTGTTTGCCCGACAGGTGCGTCCTACAAGCGCGCCGAAGATGGCATCGTGCTGGTCGACGAAAGCAAATGCATCGGTTGCGGGTTGTGCGCGTGGTCGTGCGCTTACGGTGCGAGAGAGATGGATCTCGCCGCAGGCGTGATGAAGAAATGCACGCTGTGCGTCGACCGCGTCTACAACGAGACGCTGAAGGAAATCGACCGCGTGCCGTCCTGCGTTCGCACATGCCCTGCCAATGCACGGCACTATGGCGACCTCGCCGATCCGACTTCAGAAGTCTCGCGCATGGTGGCTGAGCGCGGCGGCTACGATCTCATGCCGGAGCAGGGTACACGCCCGACCAACAAATATCTGCCGCCCCGCGCGCGCAAGCCACTGGCCGCAAGTGCTGGTTCGACAGTGCTCGCTGAAAACACTGACGGCGCCAAGGGCTTCTTTGCCTGGCTCGACGGTATGCTGGACCGAATCTGAAAAAATGCACCCCGCACCTTCCATCATCTTATTCACCACGCTTTCCGGGCTCGGCTACGGGCTCGCAGCGATGCTCGGGCTTGGCCTGCTCGACGCCTCGACCCTGTCGGCAAAACTCGCGCATATCGCTGCGCTGATGATGATCGGAGGCGGCCTGTTGTCGTCGACGCTGCATCTCGGCAATCCGCAGCGCGCCTGGCGGGCGCTGTCGCAATGGCGATCGAGCTGGCTGTCGCGCGAAGGCGTGATGGCGGTTCTGACCTTCGTGCCGCTGACGACTTCCGCATGGTTCGCGGTGGTCGAGGGACGCTATGTTCCTGCCGTCGGGCTGGTCGGATCAGTGATGTGCGGCATCACTGTCTATTGCACCGCGATGATCTACGCCTCGCTGCGTTCGATCCAGGCGTGGAACACCGGCCTCACGCCACTATGTTACCTGCTGTTTGCCGCGGCTGGTGGGCTTTTGCTCGCAACCGTCGTTGCCACAATCTCGGGAAGCGGTAGCGTTTTGTGCGCGTTATTGGCGCTAGTGGTGGTTATCGCCGCCTGGGTGGCGAAAAGTGTCTGGTGGAAGCGGCTGCGAACGCTGGCGCCGCTGTCGACCCCGGAGAGTGCCACGGGTCTCGGTAATATCGGCCATGTCAGGTTGTTCGAGCGGCCCCACATCAACGACAACTACCTGACCCGCGAAATGGGCTTTAAGGTCGCGCGCAAGCACGCGCTCAAACTATCGATGCTGGCGATTCTCGCAGGCGGGGTGATACCTACTGTGCTGTTGCTGGTGGCCATTTTTGCGGGTGGCAGCACGATCGCCCTGCTGGCTGCAGTCCTGGCGGTGTTGCTTTATGCGCTCGGCCTGGTCGTCGAGCGTTGGTTGTTCTTCGCCGAAGCCCGCCACGCGGTGATGAACTACTACGGCGGGTGAGGACAATCTCAGGAATCGGCGGCCAGCTTGCCGGCAGCGTTGACCTTGCGGCGCTTGCCTTGGGACAGGTTCCAGCGCTTGTGGAACCACATCCACTGGCCGGGGTCTTCGCGAATCCAGCGCTCCACCGTGTCATTCAGCATCTGCGTGGTCGCCTGAACGTCGACCGTGCCGTCGGCGCGGCGCGGCAGCGTCAGCTTTTCGTCCACGGTCAGCCGATAGCGGTTGCCGGGCAGCCTGACGCAGTGCGCAGGATAGACGTCGCATTCATAGTGGCGGGCGAGCATGGCAAGGACCGGATTGGTCTCGCATTCGAGGCCAAAGAATTTCGTGCGCAGGCCGCGATTGAACTTCTGATCGACGAGCACGCCGACATTGCCGCCCCGGTCCAGAATCCCTGCCAGCGCGAAGGACGCGCCGCGCTGCGAAGCCAGCAGATCCCCCATATTCGAGCTACGCGTCGAGAAGATATATTCGGCAAGGTAGGGGTTGTTTGGCGGACGAAACAGCGCTGTGATCTTCATGCCGAAGGTGGCGGCAGCGATCGGCAGCAGTTCGAAATTGCCAAGATGCGCGGTGAAGACGATGTGCGGCTTGTCCTCGCCAGCGATCTTCACGAAATGGTCGATACCCGAAACCTCGATACGGCCAGGCGTCGTCGCCTGCGGATCGTAGTCGAAGATCTGTTCTAGGAAGATATATTCGGCGCCGAGCCGGCCCATATTGCCCCACATGTCGAGGGCGATGGCTTCGATTTCGGCGTCGGTTTTCTCAGGATAGGCGTTACGCAGATTGGACAGCGCGACCCGATGACGGCCGAACCAGGGGCCGACCGTGCGAGCGGCGCGATCGGCAAAATTGAGCCCTTTGTCGACCGGCAGCAAGCGCAACAGCTTGAGCGCCACCAGCGCTACCTGCGCGACCAGCCAGTAATTGAACATGCGCAGATGCCCCATGATCTTCRTGACCGTGGGGTTGGGGATCTTGCTGGCCTTCTTGCGGGGCAATTCGGGAAAATCCTCAGTCGATGCGGAGGATGATCTTGCCGAACACGTCGCGACCTTCCATCCGCTTCAGCGCGGTGCCGATGGAGGTAAAGTCGACCTCGGTGTCGATGATCGGCTTGACCAGTCCGGCAGCCATCTTCTGCATGGCGTCGGCCATGTTTTCCATGCGGCAGCCAAATGAGCCAAGCAACTTGAGCTGTTGCTGGAACAGCATCATCAGGTTGATTTCTGTCGAAACGCCTGATGTCGAGCCGCAGGTGACGAGGCGGCCGCCTCGCTTGAGGCTGAACATCGAGCCTGCCCAGGTGTCCTTGCCGACATGTTCGAAAACCACGTCGACGCCCTTCTTCTTGGTCAGCTTGCGCACGACGCCTTCGAAACGATCCTCGCGGTAGTTGATGACATGGTCGGCGCCAAGGGCCTTGGCCTTGTCGATCTTGTCATTGGAACCGACTGTCGTGATGACGGTGCAGCCCATCTTCTTGGCGAGCTGGATTGCCGCCGATCCGATGCCCGAACCGCCGGCATGGATGAGGATTGTCTCGCCCGGCTGAAGCTTGGCGTTGTCGAACAGCATGTGTTCGACCGTGCCGAAGGTGACGGGAGCAACCGCAGCGCCAACGGCATCGACGCCGGGAGGAGCGGGAACAAGCAGGCGCGCCGGCAGGTTGATCTTTTCCTGGGCGAAGCCGTCGAGATGGAAGCCATGCACGCCAGAGACGTGTTCGCACAGATTGTCGCGGCCTTCGCGGCAGGGACGGCACAGGCCACAGGTGCGGGCGCCATAGATCGAAACCAGCTGATCGGGTGCAAGGCCCGTCACGCCGGGGCCGACTTCGTCGACCTCTCCGGAGGCTTCGGCGCCGATGACCAAGGGCAGCTTGCGCTTGGCAAAGGCCATGCCGCGCCAGCCCCAGACGTCGATATGGTTGAGCGCCACAGCCTTGATGCGGAGCGTGACTTCGCCAAGGCCTGGAGGCGGTGGTGGGGCGATATCCACCTGCTCGAGCCGGCGGTCCTCGACGAGCTGCAATGCGCGCATGATCTCGCTAAATCCTTGTCGCTACAGCGCCGCGCGTCCCTTTCGACGCGCAAAAAGGACGCTGCAGCACCTAATCGATGTTGAGACGGTCGCTTAGACCGGTTCCCGCGCCATGACAAGGCAGGTGTTCTGGCCGCCGAAGCCGAAGGAGTTGGAAAGCACCGTGCGAACCTCGGCCTTGCGCTTCACATTAGGCACCACGTCGAGCTCGATCGAGGGATCGGGATTGTCGTAGTTGATGGTCGGCGGAATGACGCCTTCGCGCATGGTCATCAGCGAGAAGGCGGCCTCGATGGCGCCCGCAGCCGAGAGCGTGTGGCCGATCATCGACTTGTTGGACGACACCGGGATCTTGCGGATGCGTTCGCCAAACACGGTTGATAGCGACAGATGTTCCATCTTGTCGTTCTCAGGCGTCGAGGTGCCATGGGCGTTGACGTAATCGATCTCGTCTTCGGCGAGGCCTGCGTCGGCAAGCGCTGCCTTGACCGCGGCGATAGCCGGTGAGCCGTCAGGCTTGGAGCGGGTGCGGTGGAAGTCGTCGGCCTTTTCGCCGCAGCCCCTGAGGATGCCGAGCACTTCGGCACCGCGCGCTAGCGCGCTTTCCAGCGATTCGAGCACCAATGCCGCTGAACCTTCGGCGAGCACGAAGCCGTCACGGTCCTTGGAGAAGGGCTTGGAGGCCTTTTCCGGCACTTCGTTGTTGGTCGACAGCGCCGACAGCAGCGAGAAGCGGATCAGCGCCTCGGCGGTTGCGGAGCCGTCGGCGCCAACGGAGAGCGCGCGGTCGCATTCGCCACGGCGAATGGCCTCGACGCCGAGCTGGATCGCAGTGGCGCCCGATGCGCACGCGGTCGAGGTGGTGATCGGCAGGCCGCGCGTGCCGAAACGGTCGGCGAGGCGGTCGGCGATCGAGCCGAACTGCGAAGTGTCGAACATGTCGAGCGAATTCTGGCTGCGCGCCACCTTGAGCAAGCGATCGGAGGCCGAGCCTTCGTCGTCGCCGGCATAAAGGGCGAAGCGGTCGCGCCAGTCGAGCTCGACCGGCGGGGAGGCGAGAAACAGCGGGCCGTCGAAATCGTCGGAGGCAAATCCGGCTTCCTCGACAGCTTCGAGCGCTGCCGTCTCGGCCAATTCATAGGTCAGCGCGCTGGCRCCCTTGGTGCTCGACGGCAGGAAGTCGACCATGCCCGAGATGCGGGTGTTGAGCAGATCGATGGGGAAGCGGGTGATCGGATGAATGCCCGACTTGCCCGCCGTCAGCGCTGCCCAATTGTCGGCCTTGCCGACGCCGAGCGAGGTGACGACACCGATGCCGGTAACGGCAACGACGGGTCTGCCGAGATGATCCTTCAGATTGGCCATGTTTTGTCCTGACACCCTTCAGCGCGGCGCGGAAACGAGCGCCATGCCTTCGAATTGGTGATAGCCGACCGCCGTTGCCAGAACATTTTCCGGCTTGCCGGCGAAATTCTTTTCGCCTTGCTCGAAGGCCGGGTAGCCGGCGCCACGGTCGACAGCAAGCGCTGCAAGCGCCACGGCGAATGGAAACTGCGCTTCCTTCATATGCCCTGTCAGCGACGAAAGGGCGCGGGCCGCGATCGCCGGATTGGCGTCGAAGGCGGCCTTTTCAGCTGCGGTTGCGGCATGGGCGCCCGAGGCACCCGAGACCGCCAGCAACTCGCCATCGGGCAAATCGGTCTTGGCCAGCAATTCGGCGATGCCCGCTTCGAGCCCGCCATTGCGGCGCATGGCGCGGCTGGAAAGCACCGGGCCGAGCGTGGCATAGATCTTCTGGCCACGGGCTTCGGCATGCTCGCGCGATTCGAGCACGAGGAACGCGCCGCCGGAGCCTGTTACGACACCGCCGCCTTCCGAGCCCTGGCGTTGCCAGACGGGCTTCCACGGTCCGCGATGCAGATAGCCGGCCAGTTCGTAGCCAAGCAGCATGTCGGAATGTTCGGTCTGGAAAGCACCGCCGACCAGCACATGCGTCGACTGGCCGGAGCGGATGCGAGCGGCTGCGGTCTCGATGGCCGAAACTCCCGCGCCTTCCTCGCCCATGAAGGTGCGCGAAGAGCCGGTGACCTTGTGGACGATCGAGATGTTGCCGGCCAGCAGGTTGGAAAGCTGCGCCAGGAAGAGCGTTGGCCTGAGTTCAGTGGTCAGCTTTTCGTTGAGCAGCACATCGCGGTCGGTGCGGTTTTCAGATGCCGCCAGCACGCCGGCGTCGACCGCTTCGTCGCGCTCGCCGCCGCCTGCCGCCACGACCATGTCCATGGTCGCGCTGAGCTCGTCATTGCCTTTGATGCCGGCGTCGTCGAGCGCCATGCCCGCCGTATAGGTGCCCAGCCGCTGCCACGTTTCCATCTGCCGCTGGTCGCCACGCTTGGCGATCTGCAGGCCCCAGTCGATCTGGGGCAGGGGGTGGATGGCATAGGGCGTGAAGCGCTCGGCATCGATCACCGGGGTCGTGCCCGGTGCGGTCAGCTTGTCCCAATGGGCAGCGCCGCCTTCTCCCAGGGAGGAGACGAGGCCTATGCCTGTGATGACGACGTCGCGATTGGCCATGGGTGGTTTCAGCGTGCTCAGGCGTTCTTCGCCGCGACGAGCGCGTCGATCTTGGCGCAGAGGTTCTTCATGACGAAGTACTCGTCGGTCGAAGCCTTGCCGTCGTTGACTTCCTGGGTCCACTTCTCGAGCGGCACCTTGATGCCGAATTCCTTGTCGATGGCAAACACGATGTCGAGGAAGTCGAGGCTATCGATGCCCAGGTCGTCGATGGTGTGGCTCTCGGGCGTGATCGTATCGATGTCGATCTCGCTGGTCTCGGCAATGATCTTGGCGACTTTCTCGAAGGTCGTGGACACGGTTTTTCCTTTGATGAGGGCGGTCATGAATCCAGGACAGATTCTACGCACATAGTTTTGAGGGGCTGTCTAATCGGTTTTTCCAGTCAGGAAAAGGCCAAATCCTGCGCCTTCGCGGCGAGGGCAGGCACCGTACCTTGGGGAAAGCAGGTGAAGTGCGCCCTAGAAGAC
>NZ_JBFUKO010000292.1:0-6824 GCF_056400805.1 Aminobacter sp. P4_H6_2 | reverse complement strand
GCCTTGGGTGAGGTTGACTGTCTCCCAATTGATATAGCGAGCTACCGAGGTCGAGCTGGTACCTTCAAACGTCAGCGTGTCAATGCTGGTGCTGGCGCCGCCATCGATTGTCCGTCCTGGCGCAAAACTCGCTTCGGTCAGACCACGCAGCAAGGCCGTGTCCTGACCGTTGCCCATGATAATGTTGCCGCCGATCGTGCCGCCGCCCAGCCAGCGGAACGTATTGTTGCCATTGCCGAGGTTGACGAACGTGCCGATCGCGGCGGTACCGGACACCTCAAGCAGATCGTTGCCTTGGGCCGCTTCGATAGAGGTATCGATCGTGCCGCCCGACATTCGCATCTGGTTGTTGGCTTGCTCCAGATCGACATTGCCAATGCGTCCGCCGGTCATCGTAACAAAGTCGCCGGCATAGAACCGACCAATGATATGGCCGCCGCTGATCGTCGCGGTGTCAAGTTCGCTGCCCTGATGGAGCGCGCCGATGACGCCATCTGTCATGATGAAGACATCAGCGCCACCTGACTGGGAGATGGTGCCGTTGATGGTGCCGGAATGAATTTCGACGCGATCGACGAAGTTGCCGAAGGTCACGTCGCCATTGATCGTGCCAGTACCACCTGCCGGCATGGTCAGCGTGTTGGTGCCATCGGTGTCGGTCAGCACCACGGCATTTGTGCCGCTGTCGCAGACATAGGTGCTGTGGCCGGCCGTCGGCGTCAGGTCGCAGGCGGCATATGCCGGCATCGCGGATGCCAGCAAAACCATCGCGGTCGAGGCGGACCAGCCGATTCGAACCGACGCCGGACGACGAATGCGCATATTGCCCCCTCAAGCCAACGAAGCCGCCGCGCCATAGTGCGGATTCCGGCTCTCAACACCTTGAAGCATATACGCCGCTATGTGCCGCATCGCGGCGAATATGACCTCAGTGGCAGCTAAGATCACTGAATATCCAAGCAAATCAACGGCGAATATATACAAACGCGAGGCCGATTGCGTTGCACTCAGTCTTGGTGAATTCAGTGGCTTACGCGATTTTCCTGTTTTGTTCTCGGCGCTTCGACGCTAGAATCTCACCGATTCGCGTCAACCTGATTCCACCGTCGAGCCACCGTGCCTGTGGACGAATGTGAATAACGTGGCCAGTCGGAAATGACGATGCGGATTGTGTCTCGGCTCTGATACTGGAGATGCTTGGTAATAGATTGGGGACGACATTGGCTGAGGCAGCGCGCAAGTTCGAGGTGGCGGAAACCCCACTCTACCGGGAAGCCCCCAACAACATCGAAGCCGAGCAGGCGCTGCTGGGCGCGATGCTGGTCAACAACGACGCCTTCTACCGCGTGTCGGACTTCCTCAAGGCGACCCACTTCTACGAACCGCTGCACCGCAAGATCTTCGAGGTCTCCTCCGAGCTCATCCGCATGGGCAAGATGGCGAACCCGGTGACGATCAAGACCTTCCTGCCCGCCGACGAGAAGGTCGGCGACATGACGGTTTCCCAATATCTCGCCGCCCTCGCCTCGAATGCCGTCACCGTCATTAATGCGTCCGACTACGGCCGCGCTGTCTACGACCTTGCCACCCGCCGCGCGCTGATCACCGTCGGCGAAGACATGGTCAACATCGCTTATGACGCGCCTGTCGACATGTCGCCGGGCGAGCAGATCGAGGATGCCGAGCGCCGCTTGTTCGAACTCGCCGAGACCGGCCGCTACGATGGCGGTTTCGAAAGCTTCTCCGACGCGGTCAAGACCGCGATCGACATGGCCAGTGCCGCCTATATGCGCGATGGCCATCTCTCCGGCGTCGCCAGCGGCCTGCAGGATCTCGACGCCCGCATGGGCGGCCTGCAATCCTCCGACTTGATCGTGCTCGCCGGTCGCCCCGGCATGGGCAAGACCTCGCTCGTCACCAACATCGCCTTCAATGTCGCCCACGCCTATGTGCCGGCCCAGCAGGCCGACGGCTCGTTCAAGGCCGAAAACGGCGGTGTCGTAGGCTTTTTCTCGCTCGAAATGTCGTCAGAGCAGCTGGCCACTCGTATCATTTCCGAGCAGGCCGAAGTGCCGTCTTCCAAGATCCGCCGTGGCGATCTCACCGAGGCCGATTTCGAAAAGCTGGTCAGCTGTACCCAGACGCTGCAGAAGATCCCGCTGTTCATCGATTCGACCGGTGGTATCTCCATCGCCCAGCTTGCCGCGCGTGCCCGCCGCCTCAAGCGCCAGCGCGGCCTCGACGTCATCATCATCGACTATATCCAGCTGATGCAGGGGTCGTCGAAATCCTCGCAGAACCGCGTCCAGGAAATCACCGAGATCACCACCGGCCTCAAGGCGCTGGCCAAGGAACTCWMCGTSCCGATCATCGCGCTGTCGCAGCTGTCGCGTCAGGTCGAAAGCCGYGAMGACAAGCGYCCGCAGCTCTCCGAYCTKCGYGAATCCGGCTCGATCGAGCAGGACGCCGACGTSGTGATCT
Organism: Aminobacter sp. P4_H6_2; assembly: GCF_056400805.1. NCBI lineage: Bacteria > Pseudomonadati > Pseudomonadota > Alphaproteobacteria > Hyphomicrobiales > Phyllobacteriaceae > Aminobacter > Aminobacter sp. P4_H6_2. The sequence continues at coordinate 4,343 of NZ_JBFUKO010000292.1, read as the reverse complement.
TCGTYTATCGTGAAGAGTACTATCTCAAGAACAAGGAGCCGAAGCCCGGTACCGACGATTACCTGAAGTGGGAAGGCGACATGGCTGATGTGCGCGGCAAGGCCGAAGTGATCATCGCCAAGCAGCGTCACGGCCCCACCGGCACCGTCAGCCTCGGCTTCCAAGGCGAATTCACCCGCTTCTTCGACCTCGCACCCGAGCATCACCTGCCGGACAGGTTTGGAGAAGAGTAGGCTTGTCAGACGCCTTGAGCCTTACCTCGGCAGCAAAAAAGCATCCCCACACCCATGGCTAAAAACCGCGTCCAATTCGTCTGCCAGAATTGCGGCTCAGCACACCAGCGCTGGGCCGGCAAATGCGATTCCTGCGGCGAATGGAACACCCTTGTCGAAGAAGGCACGTCGGGTGGAATCGGCTCTGGCCCCGGCGCGCTCAAGAGCGCACGCAAGGGCCGCGCGGTCACGCTGACCTCGCTCGACGGCGATATAGAAGATGCGCCGCGCATCGTCTCGGGCATCAGCGAACTCGACCGCGCCACCGGCGGCGGTTTCGTGCGTGGCTCCGCACTGCTCATCGGCGGCGATCCGGGCATCGGCAAATCAACCTTGCTCACCCAGGCGGCGGCAGCACTCGCATCGCGCGGCCACCGCGTCGTCTATGTCTCGGGTGAAGAAGCCGTCGCCCAGATCAGGCTGCGCGCCCAGCGCCTGGGCGTCGCCACCTCGCCGGTAGAGCTTGCCGCCGAGACCAATGTCGAAGACATCCTCGCCACCATCGCCGACGGCAAGCGCCCGGACCTGGTCATCATCGATTCGATCCAAACCTTATGGACCGATCTTGCCGATTCAGCGCCTGGTACAGTCACCCAGGTGCGCGCCTCGTCCCAGGCGATGATCCGCTATGCCAAGTCAACAGGTGCCGCCGTGGTGCTCGTCGGCCACGTCACCAAGGAAGGCCAGATCGCCGGCCCACGTGTCGTCGAGCATATGGTCGACGGCGTGCTCTATTTCGAAGGCGAAGGCGGCCATCATTTCCGCATCCTGCGCACCGTCAAGAACCGCTTCGGCCCGACCGACGAGATCGGCGTCTTCGAAATGTCCGACAAGGGCCTGCGCGAAGTCGCCAACCCTTCCGAGCTCTTCCTCGGCGAGCGCCATGCCAAGGCGCCGGGTGCCGCCGTCTTTGCCGGCATGGAGGGCACAAGGCCAGTACTGGTCGAGATCCAGGCGCTCGTCGCAGCCTCCTCGCTTGGCACCCCGCGACGCGCGGTCGTCGGCTGGGATTCGTCACGACTGTCGATGATCCTCGCCGTGCTCGAGGCCCATTGCGGCGTGCGCTTTGCCCAGCACGATGTCTATCTCAACGTCGCTGGCGGCTACCGCATCTCCGAGCCGGCCGCCGATCTGGCGGTGGCTTCCGCACTGGTTTCATCGCTCACCGGTCTTGCCCTGCCCGCTGATTGCGTCTATTTCGGCGAAATCAGCCTTTCAGGCGCCGTAAGGCCGGTTGCGCATGCGCAGCAGCGCCTTAAAGAGGCCGAAAAGTTGGGCTTCGGAAGGGCCGTGCTGCCCTCCGGCAGTGGGGAACTCGCAGGTGGACTCGGAGCCGGATCGTTCCAGCCGACCGCATTGGCGGATCTGGTGGCGCGCATAGCCGGCACAAAACGAAGCCGCGCGGAAGAGACGGACTGAAACCGTCGTCATGGAGTGAGTGGACACGATGCCGATTACGCTGCTTGACGGAATTCTGGTCGGCTTCACCCTGGTCTCGGCGATGCTCGCCATGGTACGCGGTTTTTCGCGCGAAGTGCTTTCGGTCGCCTCCTGGGCCGCTGCCGCCGCTGCCGCCTTCTTCTTCTACAAGCCGGTCATTCCTTACGTTCAGCCCTATATCGACAATGAAAAGATCGCGATGGCCGCTGCCGCCGGTATCGTCTTCATCGTCGCGCTGATCATCGTCACCATCATCACCATGAAGATCGCCGACTTCATCATCGACAGCCGCATCGGCGCGCTCGATCGCACGCTCGGCTTCCTCTATGGTGCGGCGCGCGGTGTCCTGGTGGTCGCCGTCGGGCTTTTGTTCTTCAACTGGCTGGTTGGCACCAATGCGCCGGCATGGGTCAGCGAGGCCAAGTCGCGGCCCTTGCTCGAAAGCATCGGCACGTCGATCGAAAACCTGCTGCCCGAGGATCCGGAAAACTCGATCCTCAAGAAGCTCAAGTCGCAGGGCGGCGAGCCAGAGGCCGGCACGGCAACGCCACCGGCTGACGGCGAGGCCGACACGCCAGCCGAACCGGCACCGACCAATAACTGACGATCTCGCGAGAGGCGGGGAAGTTCCGTTGCCCTTCCCGCTTCTTGGCACTATATAGCGTTTTTGCGACGAGAGGCCTCGCCCCATGGCAGACGCATCGACCGCCCTTTCAGCGGAAGCTGACGATCATTTCCACGACGAATGCGGTGTCTTCGGCATCTTCGGCCGGCAAGACGCTGCGGCAATCGTCACGCTGGGGCTACATGCGCTCCAGCATCGCGGCCAGGAGGCTGCGGGTATCGTCAGCTATGACGGCAGCCAGTTCCACGTCGAGCGCCATGTCGGCCTGATCGGCGACACCTTCACCAAGCAGCGCGTCATCGACAGCCTCAAGGGCAACCGCGCCATCGGCCACACCCGCTATGCCACCACCGGCGGTGCTGGCATGCGCAACATCCAGCCTTTCTTTGCCGAACTCGCCGATGGCGGCTTTGCGGTCGCCCATAACGGCAACCTCACCAATGCCATGACGGTGCAGCGCGCGTTGCAGAAGCAAGGCTCGATCTTCTCGTCGACCTCCGACACAGAAACCATCCTGCATCTGGTCGCCACCTCCAAGGAGCGCGACCTCAATTCGCGCTTCATCGACGCGGTGCGCCAGGTCGAAGGTGCGTTCTCGCTGGTTGCGATGTCGTCCAAGAAGATGATCGGCTGCCGCGATCCCCTCGGCATCCGCCCGCTAGTGCTGGGCGATCTCGACGGCGCCTGGATCCTTGCTTCGGAAACCTGCGCGCTCGACATCATCGGCGCGCGTTTCGTGCGCGACCTCAAGCCCGGCGAAATGGTCATCGTCACCTCCAAGGGCATCGAGAGCATCTTCCCGTTCGAGCAGCAGAAGTCGCGCTTCTGCATCTTCGAATATGTCTATTTCGCCCGTCCCGACTCCTCGGTCGAGGGCCGCAACGTCTACGAGGTGCGCAAGCGCATCGGTGCTGAACTCGCGGTCGAAAGCCCTGTTGAAGCCGACATCGTCGTGCCGGTACCGGATTCCGGTACGCCCGCGGCCATCGGCTTTTCGCAGCAAGCCGGCATTCCCTTCGAGCTCGGCATCATCCGCAACCATTATGTCGGCCGCACCTTCATTTCGCCCGGCGATTCCATTCGCCACATGGGCGTCAAGCTCAAGCACAACGCCAACCGCCGCATGATCGAAGGCAAGCGCGTGGTGCTGGTCGATGATTCCATCGTGCGCGGCACCACCAGCCAGAAAATCGTGCAGATGGTGCGTGATGCGGGTGCCAAGGAGGTGCATATGCGCATCGCCTCGCCGCCCACCCGCGCCTCGTGCTTCTACGGCGTCGACACGCCGGAGAAATCGAAGCTTCTGGCCTCGCGCATGACGATCGAAGAGATGGCCGAGTTCATCCGTGTCGATTCGCTCGGCTTCCTGACCATCGATGGCCTCTACCGCGCCGTTGGCGAATCGAGCCGCGACAACGAACAGCCGCAATTCTGCGACGCCTGCTTCACCGGGCAGTATCCGACCAGCCTCGCCGATTTCGATGGCTCCGACAATGTACGCACGTTGTCGCTGCTGGCGACAGGCGGACTGTAGATCACGCCTCATACGGTCGGCTGGTTTCCGCATCAGTTCGCGGAAACCGCGTGGCTCTTCCAGAGGAAGCCCTGCCGCAGCGCCAGTTTTTCGCCCGGCCCGTGGACGGCTGCAAACAGCAGCCCCGCAAGGAAGGTGAAGTGGTCGACAAAGAACCCGAACTCGGCTTGATTTCCTTGCCAGTGCGACGGGCCGTGGAAGGCGAAGGCCAAAAAGATCACGTAGATTCCGGCGAGTAGCGCAGCTTCTGAGAAGAAGACGCCGGTCAGGAAGGCCAGCACCAGGACGGTCTCGAACAGGGCCGCGAGCCATGCGAGAAGCAGGGGGAACGGAAATCCTGCCGCAGCGATGAAAGCGGCGGTACCTTCCATCCCGGCGAACTTGAAGACAGCCGCCATGGCAAAGACGCCGGCGAAGATCAGCCTGGCAACGAGGATCGCAGCGGTTCTGCCCATGGCTCCCTCCTGTGAAG
>NZ_JBFUKO010000291.1:0-6863 GCF_056400805.1 Aminobacter sp. P4_H6_2 | reverse complement strand
GCGATCGCCTCGCGCAGCTCTTCGATGCCTTCGTTCTTCTCCGACGAGGTTGCCAGCACGGTCGGGAAAGCGGCGGCGCGCTTCTTGATCTTCAAAAGCGTGTCTTCGATCAGCGGCTGCACACCCGCCGCCTTGATCTTGTCGGTCTTGGTCAGGACGATCTGGTAGGAGATCGCGGCCTTGTCGAGCAGGGTCAGAACCTCCTCGTCGTTTTTCTTGATGCCGTGGCGTGAATCGATCAGCAGGTAGACGCGCTTGAGCGTCACCCGGCCGCGCAGATAATCGAACACCAGCTTGGTCCAGGCGTCGACCTGTTCCTTTGGAGCCTTGGCGTAGCCGTAGCCCGGCATGTCGACCAGTGCCATCGGCGGCATGTCACCGGCCTGGCCGGAATAGCCGTCGGGCACGAAATAGTTGAGCTCCTGGGTGCGCCCCGGCGTGTTCGAGGTGCGTGCCAGCCCGCCATGGCGAACCAGCGAGTTGATCAGCGACGACTTGCCGACATTGGAACGGCCGGCGAAGGCGATCTCTGGCGGCCCTTCGGGCGGCAGGAATTTCATTGAGGGCACGCCGCGGATGAAGATCCACGGGCGTAGGAACAGCTCGGCAGTGACCGCCGCTGTGGGTGTTATCTGATCGTTCAAGCCGCTGCCTCCAGCAGAGAAATATCCGAGCCGCGAATGGCATTGAGGTTGCGGCCGATCTTGTCCACCGGCCAATCCCACCATGCAATCGTCAGAAGCCGTTCGATGGTCTTGTCGTCGAAACGCTTCTTGACCACGACCGAAGGATTGCCGGCTACGATCGCATAAGGCGGTACGTGCCTGCTGACAACCGATTTCGCAGCAACGATGGCACCGTGGCCGATATGAACGCCCGGCAGGATCACCGCTTCCATGCCGATCCACACGTCATTGCCGAGCACGGTGTCGCCGCGCACCTCCTTGTGCCAGGTGGCGACGTCGAAGCCTTCCTCCCAGCCATGGCCGAAAATGTTGAACGGATAGGTCGAAAAACCCGACATGGCATGGTTGGCGCCGTTCATGATGAAACGCGCGCCCTCGGCTATGGCACAGAACTTTCCGATGATCAGCTTGTCGCCGATGAAGGGGTAGTGATGCAGGACGCATTTCTGCTGAAACAAGTCCGGCCCCTCGGGGTCGTCGTAATAGGTGAAGTCGCCGATCTCGATGTTTTCGGCATCAACGAGGGGCTTGAGGAAACCGACGCGCTTGTGCATCGGCATCGGGTGCTTGATGTCAGGGTTCGGTCCTTGCATGGCGACGTCCATTTTGATGCGTATGGAATGACAGTATAGCGCGATCCCCGGCGATGACATCCGGGGGAGGGGATCAAGGGTTTTGGGGGAGAATCAAACCGGGGTCCCGCAAGGAATGCAGGACCCCGGCCTTGCCGAGACGGTTCAGTTCTGACCGGGGGAAGTCAGAAGCCGCCACCCCACAGGCTGATGCTTGAGAGGCACCACAAAGCTACGCGAGCGTCGCCGCAAAAGTTTCAGCGCCCCATATGTGCGAAAGCAAAAAGGCCCCGGACGAGCCAGGGCCTTTTTTCTTTTCTCCGAGAAGTCCGGCTATTCGGCCGGCGTCGGTTTTTTCTTGAACAACGCCACGAGGTTGTCCCAAAGCTCGATCTTGGCACCCTGGCGCTTCATGATCACGCCCTGCTGGAGGATCGACAGCGAGTTGTTCCACGCCCAGTAGATGACGAGGCCCGCCGGGAACGACGCCAGCATGAAGGTGAACAGGATCGGCATCCAGGTGAAGATCATCGCCTGGGTCGGATCCGGAGGTGTCGGGTTCATGCGCATCTGCAGGAACATGGTCACGCCCATGATCAGCGGCCAAACGCCGATCATCAGGAAGGCGGGCACGCCCCATGGCAGCAGGCCGAACAGGTTGAACAGCGACGTCGGGTCCGGTGCCGCCAGATCGTGGATCCAGCCGAAGAACGGCGCATGGCGCATTTCGATGGTGACGTACAGCACCTTGTAGAGCGCGAAGAACACCGGGATCTGGATCAGCACCGGCCAGCAGCCGGCCAGCGGATTGATCTTCTCGGTCTTGTACAGCTCCATCATCGCCTGCTGCTGCTTCATCTTGTCGTCCGCGTATTTCTCGCGGATTTCCAGCATCTTGGGCTGCACCATCTTCATATTCGCCATCGACTTGTACGACTTGTTGGCGAGSGGGAAGAAGATGGCCTTGACGATGACGGTGGTGGCGAGGATCGCCAGACCGAAATTGCCGAGCATCTTGTAGAGCGTATCGATGAGCCAGAACATTGGCTTGGTGATGAAGTAGAACCAGCCCCAGTCGATCAGAAGCTCGAACTGGCGGATCTGGCGATCCTTCTCATAGGCGTTGATCTTGGCCACTTCCTTGGCGCCGGCAAAGACCAGCGTCTCGACCGTTGCCGACTGACCGGCAGCAACAGTGATCGGGTCGGTCAGGTAGTCGGCCTGGTAGCGCGGGCGGCCGTCTTCGAAATAGGAAAAGCGCGGCTGGAACGGCTGCTTGCCCGAGGGAACCAGCGTGGCTGCCCAGTACTTGTCGGTGATGCCGAGCCAGCCGTCGGTCGACTTGCCGGGCAGGACCTGCTTGTCCTTTTCGATCGAGGCGTACTTGATTTCCTGCAGGCCTTCAGTGCCGGTGACGCCAATCAGGCCTTCGTGCAGCACGTAGGTCGAGGCATGCAGCGGCTTGTCGAAGCGGGTGATGCGGCCGTAGTTCGACAACGAGACATCGGCGCCGCTGGCATTGGTCACCGTGTCGGTGACCGTGAACATGTAGTTCTGATCGACAGCGATGGTGCGCTTGAATGTCAGGCCTTTTTCATTGGTGAAGGTCAGCGTCACAGGCGTTGCCGGCGTCAGCGTCTGGCTGCCTTCGGCGGACCAGACCGTATCGGGACCCGGAACGGTGCCAGTCGCTTCGCTGCCGACAAAGCCGATCTCGCTGTAGAAGCCGGATGGCAGCGCCTGCGGGTTCAGCAGCTCGATAACAGGCGAAGTCGGATCGACGGCAACGCGGTAGTGCTTGAGGCTGATGTCGTCGATGCGCGCGCCGGTCAGGTTGATCGAACCCTTCAGGCTTGGCGTGTCGAGCGCGATGCGGCCCGAAGCTGCAATCGCCTGGGCACGGTCGGCGACCGCGACCTGGGTCGTTGGCGCACCGGGAATGCCGGTCTGCGGTGCTGTTGGCGTTCCGGTGCTGGTGCCTGCCGGCTGGGCAGCCTTCTGCTGCTGGGCCACGCGCTCGGCTTCGATCCGCGCGGTTTCCCGCTGCGTTTCGACGCGGGGGTTCATGTAGAACACCTGCCAGAGCGTCAGGATCAGCACCGACAAGGCGATGGTGATAAAGAAATTACGGTTGTTTTCCATCGAAAGCCCTTATCGCGTTCCGCGAATGCGCCGAGAAAGTTCGGCCGTAACCTGGCCGAAAGGGGCGGTGAGCACGTCTTCGCGCCCGACGATCACATAGTCTTTGCCAGCCGCCATGTCACCTGCGGCATGTGTACGAACGGCTTCCCTGAGGCGCCGTTTGACACGATTGCGGACAACCGCATTGCCGACCTTCTTGGTGACGGTATAGCCGACTCGCGGCCCAGCTTTGTCGTCGCGATCCAAAACCTCGACGAGAAAAAACCGTCCGCGCCGCTTTTCACCGCGGCGGACGGCCAGAAACTGTTTTCTTTTCAGAAGCCGTTCGGGGCAGCGTCCATGCGGAGCAGACCCCTCAGGCTTGCTGTCAGCGGGCAAGGTTCCCGCCTATGGCTTAGGCGGAGAGCCGCTTGCGGCCGCGATTGCGGCGAGCTGCGACGACGTCGCGACCACCCTTGGTTGCCATGCGAGCACGGAAACCATGACGGCGCTTACGGACGAGTTTGGACGGCTGATAGGTACGCTTCATTTGTTTTTATACCGCGGGGTGCGGCCCTTCTTGATTCTGTCACTTTGTAACAGGAGCTTGGCTCAGCTTGCCTCGACGCGATCAAAAACCGCGACGGAAGCGGGTCCCGAGCGTGTGCGGGCTTATAGAAAGAAGGTGCCGCGAAGTCAATCGGCTCCGCTGGCCGCCACAACACTTGTCGCCTGCGGCGATTGATCCCGCTCAGCAGCGCCGAAAGGTTGCTTTTTGCGTTGCAAAATTTGCAACTGCGCTGCGATAGCCTATCTTTGCCAGAACGGGAAGCATAGGCGTTTCGGGATATGACGGAGCCGAGGCAATTTCTCCCAGGGCGGACTTGCAGCAAAGATCGACATGACTGAAGCAGCCGATACCGGCGTATATGCTGGAAAACAGGCGGAACGGTCGGTTCCGCGCTCGCGCAGCCTGTCGGCCAAGCTGCTGCTGTTGACCGTTACTTTTGTGCTCTTCGCCGAAGTGCTGTTCTTCCTGCCTTCCATCGCCAGCTTTCGCATGCGCTGGCTCGATGAGCGGCTGGCGACGGCCGCTGCCGTTGCGACAATCCTGGTGCAGGGCGACCCGACGACCTTGTCGCGTTCCGCCCAGAACGACGTGCTGGCGGCCATCGGCGCCAAGGCGATTGCGGTGCGCGACGGTGGCGTTTCAAGGCTGCTCGTCGTTGCCGACATGCCGCCCGAGGTCGACGAGCATATCGAGATTGCAAAGACAGGCGTGCTGAGTTCGATGCCGGCTGCCATCGACACGCTGCTGTTTGGCGGCAACCGGATGCTACGCGTCTATGGCACTGTCGGTGAAAGCCCCAAGGAATTCGAGCTGGTCATCTCCGACTATCGGCTGCATCGCGCAATGCTGGCCAATGCGCGCTACATCGTCTTTGTCTCGCTGTTGATTTCGCTGTGCACGGCAGCGTTGGTCTACTTCGCCATCGACCGCATCATGATCAAGCCCATCCGCGCCATGACACGCTCGATGCTGACCTTCTCCGATGCCCCTGACAGTCCCGCCGGCGTCATCGTTCCGGAAGCGCGTTCCGATGAGATCGGCCTCGCCGAACGCGAACTGTCGGCAATGCAGATGCATTTGCAAAAGATGCTGAACGAGCAGAAGCACCTCGCCGATCTCGGTCTTGCCGTGTCCAAGATCAATCACGACATGCGCAACATCTTGGCCTCCGCCCAGCTGATGTCCGACCGCCTGCGCATGGTCAAGGATCCAGCCGTCCAGGCCTTTGCCCCGAAATTGCTGAGGACGCTCGACCGCGCCGTCGCCTATTCGGAAAACGTGCTGTCTTACGGCCGTGCCCAGGAACTGCCGCCGRCGCGCCGGCGCTTGCGGCTCGCTCAACTGGTTGACGATGTCCATGGTTTGCTCGGCCTAGAGCCTGAATCGGGCATTGAGTTCTGCAATGCCGTTGACAGCGATTTCGAGATCGATGCCGATCCCGACCAGCTTTTCCGGGTGCTGACCAACCTTTGCCGCAACGCCGTCCAGGCGATGGCCGGCGACGCCGACAGCGCCATCGTCAACCGGCTGACCGTCTATGCCGAACGCGAAGGCAGCGTCAGCCGCATCCTGGTTGCCGACACCGGTCCGGGCCTGCCGCAAAAGGCGCGCGAAAATCTGTTTACCGCTTTCCGCGGCTCGGCCCGCAGCGGCGGTACCGGCCTTGGCCTTGCCATCGCCCATGAACTGGTGCGCGCCCATGGCGGCACGCTGGAACTCGTCGAGAGCGCCGGTGGCCGCACCGTCTTTGCCGTTGCCATCCCCGACCAGCCGATTCGCCTCGATGAAGCACGTCAMGGTCTGCGCCGTCCGGCGTGACAAGCCGTGCTCCGGTGGGCGGTTGGAGGATGACAAGCCTGTCTTGATCCAGCTCAATGAAGGGCTGCGCGCCATAGGGTAATCTCAGTCGAGTACGCGCCAACGCCGCATGGTTGGGCGCGTCAAAACAGGAGCACTCCGATGAAGCCGCATTTCTTCCTTCCCCTTGCCACCTATCCAGAGGCCAATTCCGAGGCGGTGGCATCAAGTGCAGTGTCGGTCGCAGCCCAGTTCAACGCGAGCCTGCATGCGGTGGTGTTCAATCCGGCCTTTCCTCAGGTTTCCAGCGCGCTTTCGAAATTGCTGCTCGATACCCCGCAGATGATCCGCGATGCCGAGGCTTCAAGCCGCAGGCATGGCAAGCAACTTCTCGCCGCCTTGGAGGCGAGTGCCAAAGAGGTCGGCGTCGACGTCACCACCGGTGAGGTACCAGTGTCCTCGGCCGCGCTTGGCGAGGCAGCGTGCGAGCAGGCCCGCTACTTCGACCTCGCGCTGCTCGGCTGGGAAGTGGGCAATCAGACCTCGCGCATGCTGGCCGAGGCGGTTGTCTTCGGCGCTGGGCGCCCGACTGTGATCCTGCCGAACCTTGTGACCGTGGGCGCTGTCGACCATGTCGCCATCGCCTGGGACGGCAGCCGCGTTGCAGCGCGCGCTGTTGCCGACGCGCGTCCGTTCCTGGAAAAGGCGTCAAGGATTTCGGTGATCACCATCCTCAATGAAAAGAAGCTGCGCGACACGGACGCTGCCGAACAGCTAGCCGAAGGCCTGCGCCAGCGCGGCCTTGCAGCCGAGGCGGTGCCGACCCGAATCGGCAGCTCCTCCATTGGCGTCACCCTTCAGGAAACCGCGACCTCGCTGGGGGCAAAGCTTCTGGTCATGGGCGGCTACGGCCATTCCCGCGTTCGCGACTTCGTGCTTGGCGGTGCGACCGAGGGCATCCTGAGCGACCTGCGGCTGCCGGTACTGTTGTCGCACTGACGACAGTCCGTGACTTCTCGCAAGACAAGCGGCCGGGTAACCTTGCGTCCGGCCGTGGCTTGGAAAAACTTTGCCGGCGGCGGCTTRCATTTCGCAAAGCCACCCGCTAGGTAGCGC
>NZ_JBFUKO010000290.1:0-6869 GCF_056400805.1 Aminobacter sp. P4_H6_2 | reverse complement strand
ATCCTGCAGGGTTTCACGGCCGAAGAGATCACCGAGAGCGTCGAGGACGGCGTCATTCGGGTTGCTTGCGAGTTCTGTTCGAAGTCCTACGAATTCGACCCGGCCGAGTTCGCGCCGGTCCAGTAAACCCGTCTAATTCAGCCTGTGGCGCGCGTTGGGCAGGTCGAGCGAGAAGGCGGGTATGGCGATGTCGAACATCTCGCCCGCCTCGTTGCGCATGGTGTAGCGCCCGACCATGATGCCTGACTGTGTCGAAAGCGGGCAGCCCGACGCATATTGGTAGCTGTCGCCGGGATTGAGCTCGGGCTGGTCGCCGACCACGCCCGGTCCACGAACCTCCTCGACCCGCCCTGAAGCGTCGGTGATGTGCCAGTAACGCGACAAGAGCTGAACGAACTCATCCGAGTTGTTCTCGATCGTGACGCGATAGCCCCAGACATAACGATTTTCTGCAGGCTCGGACCGATCCTCCATGTAGAACGGCTCGACCTCGACTGCGATGTTGCGTGTGACCGCGCGATACATATGCTGCGCTCCTTGGCCTGCACAATGACAGAGTCCGCCGCAGGAGGCGGCGGGTCAACTTCGTTTTTCGTTTTCACGCCGAATGTGATGAATGCGCAGTGGATTTCACCTCACCGACGCATCCGCGTCACCCCGCTGTCATGCGCCAAGGCCAGTTTCCGCGTCGTCCAACGACAAGGAATCACTGCAATGAAACGCCTCCTCGCCCTCCTTTTCGCCTCGGCCTGCCTTTGTGGCACGGCTGCATATGCTGACGACCTCGCAAGCGGTATCGAAAAGCTGACCAGAGGCACGGAGTGGCAGCTCGTCAAATCCCCGATGCTGGAATTCGACACCTTCCACCCCCAGGGCTTCGCGCGTGTCGGCGATGCGCTGTTCATGTCCTCCGTCGAGATCATCGAGCGGACCAAGAAATTCGAGGCTCCCCAAAATGGGCTTGACCGTGACGAGGGCAAGGGGGCCGGGCATCTGTTCAAGCTCGACGCCAATGGCAAGCTTGTCGGCCAGGTGAAGCTTGGCGATGGAGCCATCTACCACCCGGGCGGTATCGATTATGACGGCCGCTGGCTGTGGGTGCCGGTTGCCGAGTACCGGCCAAACAGCAAGTCGATCATCTACCGCGTCGATCCCGAAACGCTGGAGGCGACCGAGGTCTTCCGTTTCCCCGATCATATCGGCGGCGTTGTCTATGACCCGGACCAGCGCACGCTGCATGCCGTGAGCTGGGGCTCACGCCGCTTCTACACCTGGAACGTCAATGAGGACCTGACCGTGCCGAAGTCGGCACTCGATCCGGAAAAGACCCGCACGCTCAATCCGGCGCACTATATCGACTACCAGGATTGCGCGTTGCTCAAGCCCGGTCAGGCGGTCTGCGCCGGCCTCACAGAGTATCGTCCTGGCCCTGACGGGCAGGTCTTCCGTCTTGGTGGCATCGAGATCGTGGATCTCAAGCAAGGCCGTCCGCTGTTTCAGGTGCCGGTCCAGATCTGGACGGAAAAGGGCAAGTCCATCACCGGCAATCCCGTTCTCATCGAAAAGACCGAGACGGGCCTGCGCCTGACGGCGGCTCCAGAAGATAACGAGACGAAGCTCTACGTCTACGAAACGAAGCTGCCGAAGAACTGATCGGCATATGAAGATGGCGCTCCGGCCAGCCGGAGCGCCACTCCTTTAGGGCGTTGCCTTCAGCGCATCGCCGATGTCGTTGAGCAGGTCGTCGGCATCTTCGAGGCCGACTGACAGGCGCAGCGTGCCGTCGTCGATGCCGAGTTCGGCCCGGGCCTCGTCGGTGAGGCTCTTGTGCGTCGTCGTTGCCGGATGGGTGATCAGGCTCTTGGAGTCGCCGAGATTGTTGGAAATCAGGATGACATCAAGCGCGTTTTCGAAGGCGAAGGCCGCTTTCTTGCCGCCCTTGAGATCGAAGCACAGCAGCGTCGAACCGCCCTTCATCTGCTTCTTGACGATGTCGGCCTGCGGATGGTCGGCCCGGCCGGGATAGATCAGCCGCGACACTTCCGGCCTGCCGGCCAGGAAATCGGCGATCTTGCCTGCGGTTTCGGTCTGCTGGCGCACGCGTATCGGTAGCGTTTCCAGGCCCTTGAGCAACGTCCAGGCGTTGAACGGCGACAGGCTTGGGCCGGTGTGGCGGAAATAGTCGTGCAGGTTCTCGTCGATCCACTTCTTGTCCGACAAGATGACGCCGCCGAGGCAGCGGCCCTGGCCGTCAATATGCTTGGTCGCGGAGTAAACCACGACATGGGCGCCGAGTTCGAGCGGCTTCTGCTGCATCGGCGTGGCAAAGACGTTGTCGACGACCAGGCGCGCGCCGATCGAATTGGCAAGGGCGGCGACAGCGGCGATGTCGACCACTTCGAGCGTCGGGTTGGTCGGGCTTTCCAGGAAAAACAGCTTGGTGTTGGGCTGGACGGCCTTTTCCCAGTTCTCGATCAGCGTGCCGTCGACCAGCGTCGCCTCGATGCCGTACTTTGGCGCCAGCGTCTCGACAACCCAGCGGCACGAGCCGAAAAGCGCGCGCGCTGCAACGATATGGTCGCCGGCCTTGAGGCCACACAGGATCGCGGCCGTGACCGCAGCCATGCCGGAGGCTGTGGCGCGTGCGTCTTCAGCACCTTCGAGCGCGCACATGCGCTTTTCGAACATGTCGACGGTGGGATTGGCGTAGCGCGAATAGATGAAACCTGGGCTCTCGCCCTTGAAGCGGGCTTCAGCACTTTCCGCGCTCTCGTAGACGTAGCCCTGGGTGAGGTAGATCGCCTCGGAGGTTTCGCCGAATTCGGAGCGGAGCGTGCCGCCATGGACGAGGGTGGTCTGGGGTTTCCAGTTGCGCTGCTTTTCGGAGGTCATAGCCAAATCCAAATACAAAAAAACCGGTCGCGAAAAGTCGCAACCGGTCCACAACGCGGCCCTTTAGCGACTTGTTTAACGTGGCTGCAAGCCGACCGGCCAAATCACCACGGGATAAATGTCCTTTAGACCCGCAGCCTGCTTGCGTCAATCGCGGGGTCGACTAAACGTTTTGGGCCACGCATATGACCCCGGATATAGGTCCGGGTCCAGCGATCCAGGGCTGTCCGTTCGGGCCGGGCGCTGTAAAGGAGTGAGGCAATTGCGGCAATCGGGCATTCTTCCGGATCAGGACATCGCGGCATTGTTCGCCTCGGGCGCGCTTCTGGCGCCATCGCTCGATGCCGACCAGATCCAGCCGGCGAGCCTCGACCTGAGGCTGGGCGCAACGGCATTCCGAACCCGCGCCAGCTTCCTGCCGGGGCCTAATTCTCTGGTGTCGGACAAGCTCGACCGGCTCAAGCTGCACGAGATCGACCTGACCAATGGCGCCGTGCTGGAGACAGGCTGCGTCTACATCGTGCCGCTGCTCGAAGGCCTTGCCCTGCCGGCCGACATCTCGGCCTCCGCAAACCCAAAGAGCTCGACGGGCCGCCTCGACATCTTCACCCGCGTGATGACAGACCGTGGCCAGGAGTTCGACAAGATCCCGGCAGGCTATACCGGGCCGCTTTATCTCGAAGTCAGCCCGCGCACGTTTCCGATCGTCGCCCGCAAGGGTTCGCGCCTGTCGCAGATCCGCTTTCGCAAGGGCAATGCGCTGCTGTCGGAGGCGGAGCTTCACACGCTGCATGTCTCCGACCGGCTGGTCGCGATGGATCCGCCCAACATCTCGGGCGGCGGTATTGCTCTGTCCATCGATCTGGCTGGCGCGCCGGGCAGCATCGTCGGTTATCGCGGCAAGCACCACACCGGGCTTGTCGATGTCGACAAGCGCGCCGCCCAGAACGTCGTCGATTTCTGGGAGCCGATCTACAATCACGGTGCCGAGGAACTGGTGCTCGACCCCGACGAATTCTACATTCTCGTCTCGCGCGAGGCGGTGCATGTGCCCCCGCTGTATGCCGCCGAGATGACGCCTTTCGACCCGCTCGTGGGCGAGTTTCGCGTCCATTATGCCGGTTTTTTCGATCCTGGATTCGGCCATTCCAGTGCCGGTGGCACCGGCAGCCGGGCCGTGCTCGAAGTGCGCAGCCACGAGGTGCCGTTCATCCTGGAACATGGCCAGGTCGTTGGGCGTCTGGTCTATGAGCATATGCTTTCGCGCCCGCGCGCACTCTACGGCACCGACCTCGGCTCCAATTATCAGGCCCAGGGTTTGAAGCTCTCCAAACATTTCCGCATGACCTAAGGTCAGTCTGTTCTAATCTTTAGTCTGCTTGTCCATAGCCGGCCGCTGTGATTGGCTGGAGGAAGGGACGCTCGGAAAGAGCGCCCGAAAAATGGAGAGGATCATGCAGATTTCCCGGAAGTTCGCTGGCGCAGCTTCGCTCGCAGCGCTCTTGTTGACCCTTGGCGGCGCTTCGGCACAAGAAAAGCTCAAGATCGGTACCGAAGGCGCCTATCCGCCCTTCAACAACCTGACCGCCGACGGCAAGCTTGTCGGCTTCGACGTCGACATCGCCAACGCGCTGTGTGCGGAGATGAAGGTGGAATGCGAACTGGCGCCCCAGGACTGGGACGGCATCATTCCAGCCCTTCAGGGCGGAAAGTTCGATGCCATCGTCGCCTCGATGACCATCACCGAAGAACGCAAGAAACAGGTCTCGTTCACCAACAAGTACTACACCACGCCGCTGGCACTGGTGGCCCTGAAGGATTCCACCCTGGCCTCGGCGGAGCCCGATGCGCTCAAGGGCAAGACAGTAGGCGCACAGGCGTCGACGACCCAGAGCATCTATGCCGAGGACCACTACGCCAAGGCTGGCGCCGAAGTGAAGCTCTACCCGACCCAGGATGAGGCGATCGCCGACCTGACCAATGGCCGTCTCGACGCTGTGGTCTCGGACAAGTTCGTGCTGGTCGACTGGATCAAGACGACCGGCCAGGATTGCTGCAAGATGATCGGCGATCTCAAGGGCACGGAATCCGAGGCCGGTATCGCGCTGCACAAGGACAACGACGCGCTGCGTGAAAAGTTGAACGCTGCGATCGACGCCATCGTCAAGGACGGCACCTACGCCAAGATCAATGCCAAATATTTCGACTTCGACATCTACGGCGCGAAGGACTGATTGACTGAAAGCGAACAGGCCGGGCGTCGATGACGTCTGGCCTGTTAGTTTCAAATCGTTGTGCGGGTAGGGCCGGCGATGAGCTTGGCTGGCCTCAATACTTGTTTCGCCGTCCAATACTGGAAATGTGACTGGGACCCACTGGCTGACTGGACCGATCGGGTGCATCATTTGCCTGATCGGAGGTAAGGGCCATGCGTTATGTTTTCATCCCGCTGGTGTTCGGGCTGATGATGCCGTTGTCCGCTTGCATGTCGGACAATTACGACTACGTCAGCTCCTTTCAGCCTGACTACTACAACGACACAGGGCTAAGGTYCGGCTATGCCACCGGGCAGAGGCATCTTCGCGATTTCAGCGATCCCCACGACCGGGAACTGCGCAGGTAGTAGGTGCGGAAGGCTTGAGCGGGTAGTGGGCGAGCCAGCAACCGACTGAGCAGCAACCGCTACGACTGCGCAAACCCCCGCCTGGCCGTTGCAGGTCGACTAGCGAAGCTGCGCGCTGAGCTTGCGATCTGCCTGTTGCCAGCCCGCAGTGGTGCCGCGTAAACGCAAAAAAAAGCCCGCGGTCTGGTGACCGCGGGCCTCTCTATCAAGCATTGCTGTAATTAGAACGCAGCGTCGAGGCGCAGGAAGCCGTTGATCACGCCGTCGCCGTTGTTGAAGCGATCGAAGGTGTCGCCATCATTGTAGTTGAGAGCGAGCTTGGCATCGAGGTTCTCGACGATGTTGTAATCGACAACCGTACCGATAGCCCAATCGTTGGCACCGCCGACCGAGATCGCGCTCAGGTTATTGTCGTGCGCATCACCGAAGTACTGACCGCCGAAGCCGACTGCCAGCTTCTGGTTGACCTGGTACTTCAGGTAGCCGCCGACCGACCATGCATAGCCGTTGTAGACGCCGTTGACGCCTTCAATCGCATCACCCGGATTGATGCTGAAGTAGGTCGGGCCCGACTCGTAAGCTGCGAGAAGCTGCAGCGTGAGAGCGTCGGTTGCCTTGATGTTGGCGATCGCCTTGAGAGCGAACTCTTCGTAGGCGTTGTCATAGCCGGCGAACAGGGAGACCGAACCCCAGCCCTGCGTGACAGCAACCTTACCGACGACCAGCGGGACGTAGTCGAAGTTGTCCGACTCTTCTTCCAGGCCGAGCGACACAGCGATGCCGTTGCCGGCGTCGAAGGTGTAGCGGATCTGGTTGACGCGCTCACCGCCGCCCGAATCGAACTCACCGTCGAGTTCGCCGTCGAACAGGGTGTCGGTGTGACCGACGAGCACGCCGCCGAGCTCGAAGTAAGCGTGACGGAGAGCCGTGCCGCTTTCTTCCTGGAGGCCACCCCAGTGGTTGCCGGTAGCAGTCTCGGACCAGCCGCGGTCTTTGCCGCCGATGCTCGCCTCGAACTCAATGTAACGGCGGAACGTGCCGTATTCGGTTTCCGAACGCGCGTCGAACTGCAGGCGGGCCTTGGCATCCTTGCGGAAGCCGTCGTCAAGATCGGTGAAGCCGATCTCGTAACGAACGAGGCCGCCGACCTTGAGGCAGGTCTCGGTGCCGGGGATGTAATAGAAGCCCGCGCCGTAAACGTCGCAGATGCGGACGTATTCCATGGGTTCCGGCTCAGCGACGACGACAGCGTCCGCCGCACGAGCACCAGAGACAGCGACCAGGGCCGCAGCGGAGCCGAGAAGAAGGCTCTTAATGTTCATTTCAATTCCTCAGTTGATGCACAGCCATTGGA
>NZ_JBFUKO010000289.1:0-6876 GCF_056400805.1 Aminobacter sp. P4_H6_2 | reverse complement strand
GGTCGAAAGAGCCATCAACGAGCCCAGTGCCCTCGACATCTGAGGCAGCGGTTTGGCTGTCTCTCAGGTGCTGTACCGACGCTGTCGGCGTCGAGCCTTTCCGGCAATGCCCAAAGTCAGGAAATCATCCATGGAATCCGCCGCACTCATCCATCTTGAAGATCGCGTGAAATCGGTCAAACGGGCCAAGACCCGCTTTTTCCGCAATCCGGGTGTTCGGGCGGAGTCCTTGCTGGAGGCGGCGCTGGAATGCTTCGCAGAGGAAGATTACGAGAGCGTCACGATCCCGCTTATCGCCAAGAAGTTGGGTGTCGCTCACTCGCTTATCTATTATTACTTCAAGAACAAGGACTCGCTGTATCAGTCCTCTGTGCTTCATGCGCTTGACCGGCTGATGACCAATTATGGCGAGGTCGTCGCTCGACATGAAAGCCCGGCCGAATTGCTGAGCGCTTACCTGGACCTCAATGTCGAGATGTCGGAGACGCTGCGCAGCCTCGTGCGCATCATGTTCGTCAACGCCGGTGGCGCCAAGGACGCGGGTCCCAAGTTCATCGATAGCTTCGTCGAGGACTTCTATGAGTCCGAAAAGCGGGTTCTTGCGGATTGCATCCGTCAGGGCGTCGAGGTTGGCATGTTTGCCTGCCCGGACCCCGATGAGATGGCGGCATTCATCTCGCGCAATATCGACGGCATCTACTTCGGCAGCTTCATGCCGCACGGCGCGCCGATCCCGGCTGCGATGCGTTACCTCAAGGAGGTCGTCTGGGGACTGCTGCACTATGCCGGCGACCCCTCCGCCAAAAGCCCTTCCACTATCAAGAACGGGAGATAGCCATGTGCCAGGTATGCGGCTGCGGGCCTGAGAACATTCGATTTGATGGCAAAGGCGATGCTGGGGGCGGCGATCACGAGCATGCGCATAGCCATCACCACCATGGCGATGTGCATCATCA
Organism: Aminobacter sp. P4_H6_2; assembly: GCF_056400805.1. NCBI lineage: Bacteria > Pseudomonadati > Pseudomonadota > Alphaproteobacteria > Hyphomicrobiales > Phyllobacteriaceae > Aminobacter > Aminobacter sp. P4_H6_2. The sequence continues at coordinate 5,920 of NZ_JBFUKO010000289.1, read as the reverse complement.
CCACGATCATGAGGACGGCCATCACCATCATCACGGCCATGACCAACCTCATCATCACGCGGACGAGAATCCCGCTGCGGGCATCCGGCCCGTCGACCTGCATTTCGGCAAGGATGCCGCCAAGACTCACGTGCCGGGCATGAGCCAGAAACGGCTGGTGCAGATCGAGCAGGAGATCCTGGCCAAGAACAGCATGTTCGCCGACGATGTGCGCGACGAACTGTGCGCCCATGGCGTGCTTGCGCTCAACCTGATCGCCAGCCCCGGAGCAGGCAAGACCACCTTGCTGGTCGAGACCTTGCAGCGGTTGAAGGGAAGCTTCCCGACCTGGGTGATCGAAGGCGATCAGGAGACGACTAACGACGCTGACCGCATCCGTGCGACGGATACTCAGGCCGTGCAGATCAATACCGGCAAGGGCTGCCATCTCGACGCTGACATGATCCAGCGCGCGCTAGCATCGCTTTCGCTGAAGCAGGGCGGGGTACTGTTCATCGAAAATGTCGGCAATCTGGCGTGCCCGGCCGGCTTTGATCTCGGCGAAGCCCACAAGGTGGTGATCTTGTCGGTGACCGAAGGCGACGACAAGCCGGTCAAATATCCCGAGGCCTTCGCTGYGGCCGACCTTCTGGTCATCTCGAAGTCGGACCTTGCGCCTTATTGCGATTTCGACATCGCGGCCTGTGTTGGCCGCGCCCGTGAAATCAACCCGACAATCGAAACCATCGTCGTTTCCGCCCGCGACGGCACGGGCATGACGGACTGGCTGGACTGGATCGTCCGCGCCCGCCAGCAGCAATTGCAAGACCTCGCGCGAGCGCTGCAGGCACGGGTCGAATCCATCCGCAACACGTTGCACGCGTGAGGTGGCGCCATGCACGAACTCACGATCGCCTCAAGCCTGATCGATCTCGCCAGCGATCACGCGTCGCGTAACGGCCGCGCCCGTGTCACTGGTATGCATGTGCGTCTAGGCGTCATGTGCGGCATCGCCCGCTCGCTTTATTTCTGCTTTGGCCCGGCGACGCGCGGCACGCTTTGCGAAGGCGCCAAGCTGCACATCGAAGAAGTGCCGCTGACCATATTCTGCGAACACTGTGCTGAGGCGCGTTCGCCGCTCTCTCTTTCCAATCTTCGCTGCCCCGACTGCGGGAGGCCTTCACGCAAGGTGCTGTCCGGGCGCGAGATGGAACTGACCCACATCGAGCTTGAGGAAGAAGCTCCATTTCCGGCGTTGGCCCCGGTTGGGCAAACACTTCAGTAGTTATCTGTTGGGAGGAACAGCATGCTTGATCGAAAAGCAGACATAGCCAAGTGGCAGTTCACGCCACATCAACATCGTGGCCCCGCCGAGCAGTTCGGCGAGAACGATCACATCTACTCTCCGAAGCTGCACAACGGCTCGTTCAAATCCAGGGGGCTCGCCACCTTCATGGGCGCGCCCTATTGCCCGCCGGATCGTCACAAGATCCGGGAAATGGGTGCGAAAATCTGCTTCCTGGCGGTGCCGTGGGACCAGGGCCAGATCGTGCGCGCCGGCGCCTCGCAAGGTGCCTCGGGGCTACGTGAAGCCACGACGCAATATTTCCCCTACATGTTCGAATATGACGTCGACCTGCTGAGCTATTTCCGCATCGTCGACTGCGGCGATGTGCCGACGGTGCCCGGCAACAACATCAAGTCGCAGGAATATACCACCGACTACGTCACCGAATGCCTCGAAGGCGGCGCCAAGKTGATCCTGTTTGGCGGCGACCATTCCTTGCCGATCCCTGGCGCYAAGGCGCTGTCGCGTTTTACCGGCGCCGGCAAGATGGGCTATCTGCATGTCGACAGCCATCTCGACGCCGGACCCGACTGGGCCGGCAACCTGATCACCAACTGCTCCGGTGCGCCGCGCGCGCTCGACCTGCCCAATTGCAACGCCCGGAACATGGCGCATATGGGCTCGCGCAACGGCCTCAATCCCAAGGATTGGTGGGATTTCTACGTCGACAACGAAATCCGTGTCGTCACCATGCCCGAGATGATCGAGCGCGGGCTTGAAGTGTGCGCCAACGAGATCTTCGAACGGGTGAAGAAGGACGCCGACACGCTCTACTTCACCTGGGATACGGACTCGATCGACATGAGCTGCATGCCCGGCTCGACCTCGCCGGAATGCTACGGCCTGAAGGGGCGGGAAGCGATCCAGTTCGCGCGGATCGCTGGCCGGCATGGCTGCGACATTCTCGATGTCGTCGAGCTCTGCCCCTACTTCGACTCCAGCCAGATCAGCGCCAAGATGACGGTCAACATGATCTACCACTATCTCGGCTCACGCGCCCAGACTCTGCGCCAGCAGGGTAAGCAACCGTAAGAATTCTTGAGGAGGAGATACAGTCATGAACCCAGCAAAATCCTATGCCCATCTGTTTTCGCCGCTTGGCGGCGATGCGGGCGACAACTACCGGGCACCTGGCCTGATCACGTTCCTGCGTTCAGCCCACGTCCCGTTGAACGCCGAAGCACTCAAGGCCTGCGGCGCCAAATATGCCTTCGTTGGCGTGCCGTTCGATGAGGGCAATGTCGGCAAGCCCGGATCGGAGGACGGCCCGCGCGAATTCCGCCTCGTCTCGCAGGAGTATTTCTCCTACTGGTTCGAATATAATGTCGACCTGCACGGTGCCGCTGTCGATTGCGGCGACGTTTCGATGCCGAAGGTCAGCCCCGAAGTGGCCCACGAGCGCATTTATCGTGCGGTCCGCGAAGTGCTGAAATCCGGGCTGACGCCGATCATCTGCGGTGGCGACCGCTCGATCTCGATCGCTGCGGCGCGCGCGCTTTCCGACCATATCGGGGCGCAAAAGAAGATGGGCTACATGCATTTCAGCGCCCAGCTCGACATGGCCGACAGCTGGGCTGGCGAGCGCAATCTCGCCCCTTGCGCCATGGCCCGCATCACCGAGTTGCCCAATCTCGACATCAAAAATGTCGCGCATCTGGGCGCTCGCAACGCCATGAACCCAAAGGACCATATCGATCTGTCGAAGGAGAGGGGGCTTCAGTTCGACTCGATGTTCGACCTGTTCGATGGCGGCATCTACCCGCTTGTCGAGCGCTCGATCGAGCGGGTCTGGGGCAACACCGACGCGCAATATCTGAGCTTCAATTTCAACGTCATGGATTCGTCGGCTGCACCCGGCGTCACCTCGACGGAGCCGGGCGGCATCGAGTCGCGCGAGATGATGCGCATCGCCGACATGATCGCCAAGCGCGGCAGTGTCAGTGTCATCGACCTCACCGAGCTTTGCCCGATCTTCGACATCAGCGGCACGGCGGCCCGCCTGGCTGCGTGTGTCATCATGCGGTTGATGGCCTCGTTGGCGGCACAAAATGGCGACGTCATCGACGCCAATCTGCGCCGCACCGATCTGGTCGCCGCCGAGTAACAGACAACCACTTGGATAAGGCCGGCTGCGGCCGGCCACAGGAGTTGATGGTGAACACGACAACGAACACGAAGAAGATGACGCGGTTCGCTGCAGCGGTTGCTGTTGCTTATGCCGCCTCGACGATGCCGAGCTATGCCCATTTTCTGCCCGAGGCCGGTGGCCTAGGAGCCGGACTGTCCCACCCTTTGTCAGGACTTGACCATATCCTGGCCATGGCCGGGGTGGGCATCTGGGCCGGGCAGAATGCCGACAACGAGCCGGTGTTCCGCTGGCTGCCGCTCGGCTTCGTCATCGGCATGATCGCCGGTGCGGTGTTTGGCATGAGTGGGCTTTCGCTTCCCTTCGTCGAGCTGGGCATTGCCGGGTCGGTGGTGTTGCTGGGCGCGATCGTTGCGCTGGGCAGCAAGGTGCCATTCGCAGCGGCCTTTGCGATGACGTTCGCGTTTGGCGGCCTGCATGGTTTTGCCCATGGCCAGGAATTGCCTATCGCCAGCAATGCCTTCCTGTACGGGCTGGGCTTTGTCGCTTCGACAGTGGTCCTGCATGCGATGGGCTTTTCCCTTGCAACCATTGTCGCGCGCCAATCCTGGCGCACAGCGCTCAAGATGGGCGGTGGTGGCATCGCCGCTGCAGGCGTGGTCCTGGCTGCCGGCCTGGCCGGCTGATCGGCGGAGTCCCGCTCCGCCTGGCCTGAGCGTTGGAGGGCGCTCAGGCCGATCGCCTGCCCAAACTCCTTAAAATCTGTCGCGGGTCCTGCTCACGAACGAAAGACGTTCCTGGTGCGCTTTGACCCGCGCCAGCACGAAACCTGTTTGCCAAAATTACCGGAGGATACAATGACTTTGAGCTGGCGCTTCACCGCCCTCGGCGACCGCCACCGCGCACTGGGTTCCAATCTCGAGGATTGGAGCGGCATGGGCACCGCCTGGACCTACGACGCGGACCCTTTCGACCAGCACATCGCGATCCGCACCAAGGCCGGCCTGATGGACGTGTCGGGCCTTCGCAAGACGCACCTGATCGGCCCGCACGCAATCGCCATCCTGGAGTACATCACGACCCGCAGCATAGCCAAGATCCAGCCGGGCCGTTCGGTTTATGCAACCATGCTCAACGAGCGCGGCCATCTGACCGATGATTGCGTGATCTATCGCAATGGGCCCAATTCCTGGATGCTGGTTTCCGGCACCGGCACCGCGCATGAAGAGATCGTCAAGCAGGCGGCGGGCCGCAATTGTGCCGTGCTGTTCGACGACGACCTGCACGACCTTTCGCTGCAAGGGCCGGTCGCCGTCGACTTCCTCGCCAGGCATGTGCCCGGCATCCGCGACCTCAACTACTTCCACCACATCCACACCACGCTGTTCGGAGCGCCGGTGACGATTTCGCGGACGGGCTACACCGGCGAACGCGGCTACGAACTCTTCGTGCGCGGCCAGGACGCGCGGCTTGTCTGGGACACGATCCTTTCCGAAGGCAAGGAGATGGGCATCATTCCGTGCTGCTTCAGCACGCTCGACCTGCTGCGTGTCGAGAGCTATTTGCTGTTTTACCCCTATGACAATTCGCAGATGTATCCGATCCCGGGCCAGCCCGTCGGCGATAGCCTGTGGGAGCTTGGGCTCGATTTCACGGTTTCGCCTGGCAAGACCGGCTTCCGTGGTGCCGAGGAGCACTATCGCCAGAAAGGCCAGGAGCGCTTCAAAATCTTCGGCATGCTGATCGAAGGCGACAAGATGGCCGATCTCGGTGACGAGGTCTGGGCCGACGGTAACAAGGTCGGCGTCATCACCTGTCCGTCCTATTCGAAGCTGACCAAACGCTCGATGGCGATTGCTCGTCTCGACGGGCCTTATGCCAAGCAAGGCGTGAGGCTGGAGGTGCGGGGCAGGTCGCTGAGAGCCAACGCGATCGCCCACACGCTGACCTTCGATGATCCCGAAAAGAAGAAGCGGACGTCAAAGGGCTGACGTCCGGTACAGCCGCGGCCTGAGTGTCCCCGCCGGTATCGCGCGGGGAAACCGGCGGGGCGCCGCGAAAGTGGCATCGATGCAGGCCGATGGGCTGTCATCTTTTTGCTGCGTCTGTCTCAAAATCCTGATACGAACCGAACCGGCCTCACTGTCGGGCCATGCACATTGCTAGAGTTACAAGGAATAAGCATATGGCGACTGGAACCGTGAAGTGGTTCAACAGCACTAAGGGATTTGGGTTCATTCAGCCGGATGATGGTGGTCAGGACGTTTTCGTTCACATCTCCGCTGTTGAACGCGCTGGACTCTCGACCCTCGCTGATGGCCAGAAGGTCAATTTCGAGATCGAGCAGGACCGCCGCACCGGCAAGTCCTCTGCTGGCAATCTCAGCAAAGCCTGATTTTTCTCGCGCACCCTGGCAGCCGGAGGCGCGCGGCAAGTCTCGACTGTACTGACGTCCGCTCCAGTGAGCGCGCGAGAAACATGGTTTGATCCGGAGACCTGGGCAGCAA
>NZ_JBFUKO010000288.1:0-6877 GCF_056400805.1 Aminobacter sp. P4_H6_2 | reverse complement strand
TCGCACCACCATGCGCATGCTGGCGGCGATCGTGGCATCGCTCGTCTTCACCTTCGCMTATGGCGCGCTGGCAGCTAAAAGCCGCCGCGCCGAAATGGTGCTTATCCCCTTGCTCGACATCCTTCAGTCGGTGCCGGTGCTGGGCTTCCTGTCGTTCACTGTCGTTGGCTTCATGGCGCTGTTTCCGGGCCGAGTGCTCGGAGTCGAGCTCGCGGCGATCTTTGCGATCTTCACCAGCCAGGCCTGGAACATGACCTTCAGCTTCTACCAGTCGCTGAAGACAGTGCCGGCCGACCTCGACGAGGCCTCGCGCAGCTTCCGACTCTCGGGCTGGCAGCGCTTCTGGCGCCTTGAAGTACCCTACTCGATGCCGGGTCTCGTCTGGAACACCATGATGTCGATGTCCGGCGGCTGGTTCTTCGTCGTCGCCTCCGAAGCGATTTCGGTCGGCAACACCACGATCACCTTGCCCGGCATCGGCTCATACGTCGCCCGTGCCATCGGGCAACAAAACCTCGCCGCGGTCGGCTGGGCGGTCATCGCCATGCTCGTCGTCATCTTGATCTACGATCAGCTGCTGTTTCGGCCTCTGGTCGCCTGGGGCGACAAGTTCCGCGTCGAGCAGACGGCCAGCGGCACGGCACCGCATTCGTGGCTGCTGGTTGCGGTGCGCCGGACACGGCTGTTTCAGATCCTGCTCACCCCATTGAGGTTGGTGCTCGGCTCCCTGCCGCGCCAGCGCTTCGCCTTGCCTGTCGTCGTGCCGGGCGAGGTTAGCGCGTTCTGGTCGACGCGCTGGGCCGATCGTATCTGGTTCACGCTTGTGCTTGGGGCAGCCGCCTACACTATCTGGCTGATCGTCGGCTTCATCGCGACCGAACTGGCCTGGGCGGAGGTCGGCGAGGTCGTGTGGCTCGGCGTCCTGACGATGCTGCGCGTGATCGTGCTGATGGCGCTCGCGACCTTGATCTGGGTGCCGATCGGCGTCTGGATCGGCCTCAGGCCGCGTCTCGCCGAGCGGGTGCAGCCGCTGGCGCAGTTCCTGGCCGCCTTCCCCGCCAACATCGTCTTTCCATTCGCTGTCGTTGCGATCGTCAAGTTTGGTCTCAACCCAAACATCTGGCTGTCGCCACTGATGGTGCTGGGCACCCAGTGGTACATCCTGTTCAATGTGATTGCCGGGGCGAGCGCCTTTCCCAACGACCTCAAGGAAGCCGCGGCCACGTTCCGCATCAAAGGTTGGTACTGGTGGCGCAAGGTCATCCTGCCGGGGATTTTCCCCTACTACGTCACCGGCGCGATCACCGCGAGCGGCGGTTCGTGGAACGCCTCCATCGTCGCCGAAGTGGCAAGCTGGGGCAGCACCACACTGCGGGCCAACGGCCTTGGTGCCTATATCGCCGAGGGGACGGCCGCCGGCGACTACCCGCGCATCGTGCTCGGCATTGCTGTGATGTCGCTGTTTGTCATCCTGTTCAACCGGTTGGTGTGGCGTCCTCTCTATGCCTTCTCCGCCAATCGTCTCCGCCTCGATTGAGGAAAGGACATTCCATGACCCTGCTCGAACTCACCAATACCCATTCCAACCTCACCACGGCTCCGCTTGTCGATATCTCCGGCGTGCGCATGGTCTATCCCAAGGGCGACAATGCCGAGCTCGTTGTGCTCGACAATGTGTCGCTGTCGATCCGAGAAGGCGAGATCGTCGGGCTGCTCGGCCGCTCCGGCTCGGGCAAGTCGACGCTGCTGCGCGTGTTGTCGGGCCTCATCACAGCAACCAGCGGCAACGTCAACTGGTGTGGCAAGCCCGTGATCGGACCCTGCGAAGGCATCTCCATGGTGTTCCAGAGCTTCGCCCTGTTCCCCTGGCTCACCGTGCTTGAAAATGTCGAGATCGGCCTGGAGGCGCTGGGCACACCGGCGCCGGAGCGGCGGCGCCGCGCCATCGAAGCCATCGACCTAATCGGCCTCGATGGTTTCGAAAGCGCGTACCCCAAGGAGCTGTCCGGCGGCATGCGCCAGCGTGTCGGCTTTGCCCGCGCGCTGGTGGTCCACCCGCGCCTGATGCTGATGGACGAGCCCTTTTCCGCACTCGACGTTCTGACCGCCGAGACGCTGCGCACCGACCTCATCGATCTGTGGATCGAAGGACGTCTGCCGATCAAGTCGATCCTGATGGTGACGCACAACATCGAGGAGGCGGTGCTGATGTGCGACCGGATCCTGATCTTTGCGTCGAACCCCGGACGGGTCGCGACCGAGATCAAGATCGATTTGCCGCATCCGCGCAACCGCGACGATCCCACCTTCCGTCAGCTCGTCGACGACATCTACGCGCGCATGACCCAGCGCACGCCGGCCGAAAAGGCCGAAAAGCGGGCCATCGAAGGTTTAGCCGGCACGGGTATCGGCATGGTGCTGCCACGCGTTTCGACCAACCTGCTGTCAGGCCTGATGGAGGCGCTTGCAGCCCCCGCCTATGGCGGCAAGGCCGACCTGCCGGACCTTGCGGCTACGCTGCAAATGGAGGTGGACGAACTCTTTCCGATCGCCGAGACCCTGCAACTGCTGCGCTTCGCCGAGATGGCCGAAGGCGACGTCCAGTTGAGCGAATTCGGGCGACGGTTCGTCGGTTCCGAAGTCGATGCCCGCAAGCGGCTGTTTGCCGAGCATCTCGTCGCTTACGTGCCGCTCGCCGCCCTGATCCGGCGTGTACTCGACGAGCGGCCGAGCCATCGCGCGCCGTTCACGCGCTTCTCGGAAGAACTCGAAGACCACATGTCGGAAGAGAGCGCCGAGGCAACCCTGAGGGCAGCGATCTCCTGGGGCCGCTATGCCGAGTTGTTTGGCTATGACGAGCACAGCGGTCAGTTCAATCTGGAGAACCCAGCCTGAGCGCAGGCTAACCGCAATCGATCAGCGGGAGGGCCACTTCGTCAGCATGCGGCGCTCCCGGCCGCTCAGTTGTTCCTTGCAAATTCCATGTCCTCGCCAACGCGCTAGATCGGGTCCGCGTCACCTTCATTTTCGTTTGACATTCATTTTCAGTTCGAAATAATCCAAATCGAKCTTCATWKATGCYAAAATTGCTGCAGTGCGAAAARACGGCGAAGGCGTGAGCATGCCCGACATACATGACATCTTSGTCATCGGCGGCGGCATCAATGGCTGCGGCATCGCACGCGATGCGGTCGGACGCGGYTACTCGGTCTACCTCGCCGAAATGAACGATCTCGCCAGCGGCACATCGTCCTACTCGACCAAGCTGATCCATGGCGGCCTGCGTTATCTCGAACATTACGAATTCCGCCTGGTGCGCGAGGCGCTGATGGAGCGCGAGGTGCTGTGGCGCAACGCCCCGCATATCATCTGGCCGATGCGCTTTGTCTTGCCCTACGCCAAGGGCCTGCGTCCGGCCTGGCTGATCAGGCTCGGCCTGTTCCTTTACGACCACATCGGCGGGCGCAGGCTTTTGCCCGCGACCAAGACGCTCGACATGCAGAGCGACGCCGCCGGCAAGCCGCTCAAGCCTATATTTTCAAAAGCCTTCGAATATTCGGATGGCTGGGTCAATGACGCCCGACTGGTGGTGCTCAACGCCCGCGATGCCGCCAATCGAGGGGCGATCATTCGCACCCGGACCAAGGTGACGCGTGCGCGGCGTGACAATGGCCATTGGGCCATCCAGGTCGAAGACGCGCGCAGCGGCAAGATCGAAGAGGTCAAGGCGCGGCTGATCGTCAACGCCGCCGGACCATGGATCGACCATGTCTTGACCGACACCGTTGGCCAAAACAACGTCCACAATGTGCGCCTGGTCCAGGGCAGCCACATCGTGGTGCCGAAGAAATTCGACGATCCGCGCGCCTATTTCTTCCAAAACAAGGACGGGCGGATCATCTTCGCCATTCCCTACGAGGAAGACTTCACCCTGATCGGCACCACCGACCAGGATTATGACGGCGACCCGCATGCAGCAAAGATCAGGCCAGCCGAGATCGACTATCTCTGCGCTGCGGCGAGCGAATATTTCGCCGAGCCGGTCAAGCCCGAGCACATCGTGTGGACCTACTCCGGTGTCAGGCCGCTCTATGACGACGGCGCCAGCAAGGCCCAGGAAGCGACGCGCGACTATGTGCTGAAGTCGGATGTCGGCGAAGGCCAGGCGGTCATCGTCAACATCTTCGGTGGCAAGATCACCACCTACCGCCGCCTTGCCGAGTCGATGCTCGAGATCATCGAAAAGCATCTGGGCAAGAAGGGCAAATCCTGGACGGCGACCGCCGCCCTGCCCGGCGGCGAATTCGCGGCGACCGCCTTCGACGCCGAAGTGGCGAAGCTCAAGGCTGCCTATGCGTTTCTCGACCTGCGCCTCGCCCGCCGGCTGACGAGGCTGTACGGCACACGCGCAAAAGCGCTTTTGGGCCTCGCCAAATCCGAAGCCGAGCTGGGACGCAATTTCGGTGCCGACCTCTACGAGGCGGAGGTGCGCTACCTCGTCGACCATGAATGGGCGGTGACGGCAGAGGACATTTTATGGCGACGCACCAAGCGCGGTCTCAAGCTCGGCAAGGAGCAGGCCGCGTCACTCGATGAATTTCTGCAAGGAATAAGCCCTGGCGTGCACAACGCCGCGGCAGAATAGGCAAAGCGTCCCGCGTCTGCCTCTGGGAGGAGGAATTATGCTGGAACTGCGCAACATAACGAAATCAATGGCCGGCGCGGATCATATCCGCGACGTCTCACTCACGCTCCAGCACGGCAGCCTGAACGTGCTTCTGGGACCGACGCTTTCGGRCAAGACCAGCCTGATGCGGCTGATGGCAGGGCTCGACAAGCCCAGTTCGGGCTCAATCTGGTTCGATGGCGTCGATGTCACCGGCGTCCCGGTTCAAAAGCGTAACATCGCCATGGTCTACCAGCAGTTCATCAACTATCCGGCGATGACGGTCTACGAGAACATTGCCTCACCACTGCGCGTTGCCGGGGTCGATAAAGCGAGGGTCGAAAAGGATGTCAAACGCGCCGCCGACCTGTTGAAGCTTACGCCCTATCTCGACCGCACCCCGCTCAATCTCTCCGGCGGACAACAGCAGCGCACCGCGCTTGCCCGCGCCATCGTCAAGAATGCCAAGCTGGTTTTGCTCGACGAGCCGCTCGCCAATCTCGACTACAAGCTGCGCGAGGAATTGCGCGCCGAGTTGCCGAAGATCTTTGCCGAGACCGGCGCGATCTTCGTCTATGCCACAACCGAGCCGCACGAGGCGCTGTTGCTCGGAGGCAATACCGCAACACTCTCCGAAGGCCGCATCACCCAGTTCGGCCCGACGATCGAGGTATTCCGCAAACCGAATGATCTGATCACGGCCAAGACGTTCGCCGACCCGCCGCTCAATACGATCGTGATGAAAAAGAGCGGCAGCAATTTCCAGCTTGATGGTGGGGTGGACCTCCCGGTGCCGGCGGACCTCGCCGGCATTGCCGACGCCAGCTATACGATCGGCTTCCAGCCCCACCATCTTTCTTATGAAAAGCGCACCCCAGATGCGGTCGGCGTCACAGCGAAAGTGTCTGTGACCGAGATCACTGGCTCGGAGAGCTTCGTGCATCTCGACTTCGCCGATGCCCGCTGGGTGATGCTTGCCCATGGCATCCGCCAGTTCGAGCCGGACGAGACCGTCAAGGTGTTCATCGATCCGCGCCACGTCATGGTGTTCGACGCGAATGGCCGTTCGGCCGTCTCGCCATCGCAACTGGCTGCATAGGAGGGCGAGATGGCACGCATCGACCTGAGCCATATCCGCCACGCCTACAGCGCCAACCCGAAGTCCGAAAAGGATTACGCGCTGAGGGAGGTGCATCACAGCTTCGATGACGGCGGCGCCTATGCACTGCTCGGCCCGTCCGGCTGCGGCAAGACAACCCTGCTCAACATCATYTCAGGCCTGCTGCACGCCTCGCACGGACAGCTTCTGTTCGATGGCAAGGACGTCACCCGGCTGTCGACGCAGGAGCGCAACATCGCCCAAGTGTTCCAGTTCCCGGTCATCTACGACACGATGACGGTTTACGACAATTTGGCCTTCCCGCTGCGCAACCGCGGCGTTGCCGAGGCCGATGTCGACCGCAAGGTGCGCGAGACGCTCGACATGATCGACCTGGCAAGCTGGGCCAAGCGCAAGGCGCGCGGGCTGACCGCCGACCAGAAGCAGAAGATATCCCTCGGCCGTGGCCTCGTTCGTTCCGACGTCAACGCGATCTTGTTCGACGAACCGCTGACCGTCATCGACCCGCATATGAAATGGCTGTTGCGCTCGCAGCTCAAGCAGCTTCATCGCCGCTTTGGCTATACCATGATCTATGTCACCCACGACCAGACCGAGGCGCTGACCTTCGCTGAAAAGGTGGTGGTGATGTATGACGGCGAAATCGTCCAGATCGGCACGCCCGCTGAACTGTTCGAACGCCCCAAGCACACCTTCGTTGGCTATTTCATCGGCTCGCCAGGCATGAACGTCATGCCAGTGGCCGTTGAAGGCAGGCGCGCCCGGCTTGGCGATCAGGTCATCGACCTTCCCGGCACGCCCAGCGCCGAGGGCGGCGGCATCGAGCTCGGCATTCGGCCTGAATATGTCCGGCTTGGTGCCAAGGGCATGCCAGTTACAATCCGCAAGGTCGAAGACATCGGACGCCACAAGGTGGTGCGTGCCAGTCTCGAAGGCCGCGAGATCGCGGCGATCCTGGGCGAAGACGACAACGTGCCAGCCAATCCGCACGTCACCTTCGATCCCGCAGGCATCAACCTCTACGACAAGTCGTGGCGCGTCGAGATGGGAGCCTGACCATGGAAAAGACCTGGAACAACAAGGCCTGGTTC
>NZ_JBFUKO010000287.1:0-6884 GCF_056400805.1 Aminobacter sp. P4_H6_2 | reverse complement strand
GCCCATCAGTGGACACCCAAGCACGGCATGGGCGCCGGCACTGTGCCGGATGCGCATGACCCCTCGAAGCGTCACGCACCGTCGATGCTTACCAGCGACATCGCCTTGCGGGCCGATCCTGCCTACGAAAAGATCTCGCGGCGCTTCTTCGAGAACCCCGATCAGTTCGCCGATGCCTTCGCACGCGCCTGGTACAAGCTCACGCATCGCGACATGGGTCCGATCGCGCRCTATCTCGGTCCGCTCGTCCCTAAGGAAGAGCTGTTGTGGCAGGACCCTATCCCCGCGGTCGATCATGTTCTGGTCGATGAGCAGGACGTTGAGGCCCTGAAGGCCAAGATACTCGCTGCGGTGCCCTCGGTGTCGCAGCTGGCCTCGACGGCCTGGGCTTCGGCTTCGACGTTCCGAGGCTCCGACAAGCGCGGTGGTGCCAATGGCGCGCGCATTCGTCTCAGCCCCCAAAAGGACTGGGAAGTAAATCAGCCCGCCCAGCTGGCGTCGGTTCTCGCAAAACTCGAAACGATCCAGAAGGAGTTCAACGCTTCGCAGTCCGGCAACAAGAAAGCCTCGCTTGCCGACCTGATCGTGCTCGGTGGCGTCGCTGCCATCGAGAAGGCTGCCAAGGACGCTGGGCAAAACGTCAAGGTGCCTTTCACGCCGGGTCGCATGGATGCCTCGCAGGAGCAGACCGACGTCGACTCCTTCGCCCCGCTCGAGCCGACCGCTGACGGTTTCCGCAACTATCTCAGGGGCAGGCAGCGCTTGTCGCCCGAGGAAACGTTGGTGGATCGGGCGCAGCTGCTGACTCTGACAGCGCCCGAGATGACGGTGCTGGTCGGTGGCCTGCGCGTGCTCGGCGCCAATGCGGACGAGTCCGCACATGGCGTCTTCACGACGCAGCCTGAAACGTTGACCAACGACTTCTTCGTCAACCTGCTCGACATGGGAACGGAGTGGAAGGCGGTCTCGGAGGCCAAGGACGTGTTCGAAGGTCGCGACCGTAAGACTGGTGAGGTCAAGTGGTACGCCACCCGGGCCGACCTGATCTTCGGTTCGCACTCGCAGCTGCGCGCTCTTGCTGAAGTCTATGGCAGCTCGGACGCCAAGGAAAAATTCGTCAAGCATTTCGTGGCGGCGTGGACCAAGGTGATGAACGCTGACCGTTTCGACCTTGGCGAGACGTTGCAGGCGGCAGAATAGCAATTCGGGATCAAACGAACGAGGCAGGCGCGGAGCAATCCGCGCCTGTTTCATTTTTCGCCGACCCGTTCGGGGGAAGTTTTTACCCTGCAAGCTTGGTCCGACGCTTGTGCATTCCCTCGCCGCTGTTTAGCTAGGCCTGATACGGGTCAACCGAAAACGGAACACCGAACATGCGACTTGGCGGAAGACTGGCTGCGGCCATCGAAGTACTCGACGATATCGAGAGGCGGCATCGGCCCGCCGCGGATGCACTCAAGGATTGGGGACTGTCCCATCGCTTCGCCGGCGCCGGCGACCGCGCCGCGATTGGCAACATCGTCTATGACGCGTTGCGCCGCAAGCGCTCCGCCACCTGGCTGCTTGGCGACGAGACCTCGCGCGCGCTCGGCTTTGGCGCGCTGCTGCTTGAATGGGACCAGTCCGCCGAGGCACTCAATCAGACGCTCGACGGCGACAAGTTCGCGCCCGAGCCGCTGAGCGCTGACGAGCTCATGGCCATCGCCGAGCGCAAGCTCACGGATGCGCCCGACGTCGTCCGTGCTGATTCGCCTGACTGGTGCGCGCCATTGCTTGAGCGCGCTTTCGGCAGCGAGTGGGTGGCTGAAGGTGCAGCCCTTGCCGCGCGTCCGCCGCTCGACATCCGCGCCAACACGCTGAAGGCCGACCGCGCCCGCGTCATCGGCGAACTCGAAGGCACCCAGGCAGCGCCGATGGCGCTTGCTCCGAATGGTGTACGCATCCCGCCCATTGACGGTAGCGGCCGTCATCCCAATGTCCAGGCCGAGCCGGCGTTCCAGAAGGGCTGGTTCGAAATCCAGGATGAGGGCTCGCAGCTTGCCGCCGAGTTGGCTGGTGCCACCCCTGGCATGCAGGTGCTCGATTATTGCGCAGGTGCTGGCGGCAAAACGCTGGCGCTGTCGGCGTCGATGGAAAATCGCGGCCAGATATTCGCCCACGATTCGGAAAAGTCGCGCCTGGCGCCGATGTTCGATCGCCTGCGCCGGTCGGACAATCGCAATGTCCAGGTCGTCACCAAGCCATCCGAGCTTTCCGTTCTCACCGGCCACATGGATCTCGTTTTGATCGACGCGCCCTGCACTGGCAGCGGCACGTGGCGCCGGAGGCCCGATGCCAAATGGCGCCTCACCCAGAGGCAGCTCGACGTTCGCAAGGCTGAACAGTCGGCCATCCTCGACGCCGCCAGCACCTATGTGAAGCCGGGTGGCCTGATGGTCTACATCACCTGCTCGGTCTTCGACGAAGAGAATGCCGACCAGGTCGCGGCGTTCCTGGGGCGTGACAAGAGCTTTGCGGCGGTCGATCATCGCGCGCTTTGGCAAGCCCGTTTCCCCGGTCGTGACGATGCCGTGCGCTTTAACGCGCAGGGCCTGTCGCTGACGCCTGCGCGCAGCGGCACCGACGGCTTCTATTTCGCCGCCATGCGCCGAGCCGCTTGATCTGAGCCTAGATCATTTCGCTTCGCCCATTGGCGGAGCGAAATGGGCAACCAGTTGCCTCCACAGGCGTTGTCCACCTCGCGCTCGCATTGCTGGAGGTCGGATGAACAGATACGCCGCTTTACTTGGTTTCATCGTGCTGGTGCTCGGCGGCGGCACGCTGATCGGATTTTTGACGTTGCCGGGCGAATGGTATGCGGGGCTCGCAAAACCCTTCTTCAATCCGCCAAACTGGATTTTCGGCCCTGCCTGGTCAGCGCTCTATGTCTTGATTGGCATCGCCGGCTGGCGCGTCTGGCTACTCGATTCCGGCGGTGTCGCGATGCGGGTCTGGAGCGCCCAGCTGGTGCTCAATTTTTTGTGGTCGCCGACCTTTTTCGGCCTGCAACAAACAGGCCTTGCTTTGCTGATTATTGTCGCCCTGCTCATTGCCATTCTGGGCTTCATGGCAACTGCGCGGAAATCTGACCATGTCGCCGCCTGGTTGTTTGCGCCTTATGCGGCTTGGGTCGCCTTCGCCACGCTGCTCAATGCCTCGATCTGGTGGCTCAATTGATATGATTTTGYGCTGCAGCATTTCCGATTGCCTGCATTTGCCGGCTTTGCGATAAGCAATGCCAAGAGGACATCGCAAATGGCAGCCAAGATCGTACCCGCACCCGACTATGACGAGCGTGTCAGGGCTTCCTTCGCGCGCCAGAGCGCGATGCGGACCATCGGCGCCGAGCTCACGCTGGTCACCCCTGGCATCATCGAGATCGAGATGCCGTTTTCGGATGAGCTGACCCAGCAACACGGCTTTCTCCATGCTGGCGTCATTTCGACGGCGCTCGATTCTGCCTGCGGCTATGCTGCCTTTTCGCTGATCCCGGAAAGCTCGAGCGTGCTCACGATCGAGTTCAAGGTCAATCTGCTTGCCCCCGGCAAGGGCGAGCGCTTCCTGTTTCGCGGTTCGGTCACCAAGCCCGGCCGCACCATCGTCGTTGCCGACGGCCAGGCCTATGCGATTTCGGCCGACGGCGAGGCCAAGCTGATTGCCACCATGACCGGCACGATGATGGCGATCGCCGGTCGCGACGGTATTGAGGGCTGACACCATGCCTGATGTGACGCAATTCGCCGGTCGCAACGTGCTGTTCGTCATGGCGGCCGATGCCGAATATGGCCCGCATCTGCAACAGCTTTTCGTGCCTGTCATGACTGGTGTCGGCCCGGTTGAAGCAGGGGTGAGGGTCGCCGGTGAACTTGCGCTGCTCGCTGCCTCCAACTACCTGCCCGATCTCGTCGTCTGCCTTGGCTCCGCCGGCAGCCGCAGGCTGGAGCAGACTGAGGTTTACCAAGCCGTTTCGGTCAGCTACCGCGACATGGACGCGTCCGCGCTCGGCTTTGAAAAAGGCGCGACACCTTTTCTCGACCTGCCGGTTACAGTGCCGCTACCGCTGAAAATCCCGGGTCTGAAAGAGGCCAGCCTTTCAACCGGCGCCACCATCATTTCAGGCGCTGGCTACGACGCGATTCCAGAAGACATGGTCGACATGGAGACATTCGCCGTGCTGCGCGCCTGCCAGATGTTTTCCGTGCCGCTTATCGCGCTGCGCGGCATCTCCGATGGTCCCACCGACATCGGCCATGTCGATGACTGGACCGAATATCTCCATGTCGTCGACGAGAAGCTGGCACATGCCGTGCGCCTGCTGGGTCAGGCGATAAGCAGCGGCGAACTGAAGCTTTAGCCACCGGCGGGGCTTGCCGCTGCGCTCTTTTGTCATGAGTTTTGCCAGCACGTTTGATGTATGCGGCGCATAGTCGTGCACGCTCATCGACGCTGAGGCTTTTTCTGATCCGCGCTCTGTTGCGCGGGGCGGGTGGAGCAACGGTGTCGAAGCGTGCATGCGCCTTTTCAGGAGTAGCCTACGAAATGATGATCATCCGCATATCCAAGACGGCAGCCGTTGCCGCCACAGCTTTGTTTTCCACCCTCGTCGCCTTCGGCAATCTGACCGACTACGGCACCAATTTCGCCTTCGTGCAGCATGTCATGAGCATGGACACGATCTTCCCGGACGCAGCCATCAAATATCGCGCGATCACCAATCCGGCGCTTCACAACCTGTTTTACTTCCTGATCATTGCCGCTGAAGCGCTGACGGCCATCCTGTGCTGGATCGGCGCGTATCGCCTCGCCACAAATCTTCGCAATGATGCGCGCAGCTTCAATGCTTCCAAGACACTGTCGATTGCCGGCCTGACGCTCGGCTTCCTGGTCTGGCAGGTCGGCTTCATGTCGGTTGGCGGCGAGTGGTTCGGCATGTGGATGTCGAAGACCTGGAACGGCGTTCCCGACGCATTCCGCTTCTTCATCACCATCTTGCTGGTGCTGGTCTTTGTTGCCCAGCGCGACGAAGAACTCGCCTGATGAATTTGGATGGTCGTCCCTTGGGCGACCATCCCCGCCTAGCTGGGTCTACCGTGCCGCGCGCGGCAAGTCCTTGGCGTTGCCGAACAGGACGCCGAGCAGCTTCACCCTGACATCGCGATCCATGTTGATGTAGGTCACTGCCCCGGCCTTGTGGTCGATCTTCCAGCGGCCGACCGCGCCATTATCCCAGTCGACGACATAACCACCGTCAGCGAGTTTCCACACGCCCGTCCTGGTCTCGCCGTCTTCCAGCAGCATGTGCGCCGTCTCGCCTTGCTCGAAATAGACGTAGGCTTCCTTGCCGTTGTGATCGAGCACATGGGTCGTGCCCGGCACGATTAGCTCCAGTGCGGATCTGTCGAGAATTGCCATTGCCATCTCCTTCGGATACCAAGTTCGTCAAGAACCTTGACGTTAAACGTGAATGGAAAAATGGTCAAGAAGCTTGACGAAAATGCCGAGGCACCTTTGCCCGACCATGTCGGCTGGCGTCTTTGGCAGGCAAGCCGTGCCTGGCAGGCCGAGTTTTCAGCTGCCATGCGTGCCTCCGGCCACGTTTGGTTCAGTGAAAGCCGCGCCGGTCTGCTCGGCCACATCCCCCGCAATGGCATCCGCCAGTCATCATTGATCGAGCGGGCAGGCATCTCCAAGCAGGCGGTGCAGCAACTTCTCGATGGCCTCGAAGCGGAACGCGTCATCGAACGCGTGGCCGATCCGCAGGATAAACGCGGCAAGCTTGTGCATTACACGGCACTTGGATTGGCGGCACTTCGCGACGGCGACCGCATCAAGCTCGACATCGAGAACGGCTATCGCGAGCGGCTGGGGCAGGGCAGCTTCGACGCGTTGATGCTGGCGTTGCGCAGGCTTGATGACGGCCCCAGGCGTTGACGAACAAGTGGCAGCCTTGCATGAAGATGCGAATTCGCTCAGGCAGCCATGCACACCAAGCCATTGCGCAGACTCGAATCTTTCTTTAAACGCCCGCCATGAAGAACTCCGAGCACCCTGAAACCGTCCTCATCATCGACTTCGGCTCCCAGGTGACGCAGCTGATCGCGCGTCGCGTCCGCGAGGCCGGGGTCTATTCCGAGATCGTTCCCTTCCAGTTGGCCGCCGAGGCCTTCAAGCGGATCAACCCCAAGGCGGTGATCCTCTCCGGCAGCCCGCATTCGACCGTCGACATCGGCAGCCCGCGCGCGCCTGACGCCGTCTTCGAAGCAGGCATTCCGGTGCTTGGCATCTGCTACGGCGAGCAGACCATGTGCGCCCAGCTCGGCGGCAAGGTCGAGGCCGGCCATCACCGCGAATTCGGCCGCGCCTATCTCGAGATCGAAGACGAAAGCGCGTTGTTTGACGGCGTCTGGGCCAAGGGCACCCGCCATCAGGTCTGGATGAGCCATGGCGACCGCGTCACCGCCATTCCCGCCGGCTTCCGCGTCATCGGCACCTCCAACGGCGCGCCATTCGCTGCCATTGCAGATGAAGCCCGCAAGTTCTACGCCGTGCAGTTCCATCCCGAGGTGGTGCACACGCCCGACGGCGCAAAGCTCCTGCGCAATTTCGTCCACAAGATCGCTGGCATCGAGAGCGACTGGACCATGCACGCCTATCGCGAGCATGCGGTTGAAGCGATCCGCAAGCAGGTCGGCGACAAGAAGGTCATCTGCGCGCTTTCGGGGGGCGTCGATTCCTCGGTCGCGGCCCTTCTGATCCACGAGGCGGTCGGCGACCAGCTCACCTGCATCCTCGTCGATCATGGCCTGATGCGCCAGAACGAGGCGGCCGATGTCGTCGCCATGTTC